>CAZQFO010000153.1:0-4529 GCA_964592695.1 uncultured Candidatus Peribacteria bacterium | reverse complement strand
GCAGTTTCCCGCATTTCATGTGAAGGCGTTACACTGAAATTTTGGGAGGATACATTTATTCGTCTTTATGTGTGTAAAATTACAAAACCCCAAAGGCAATTCTATCTATGAAAAGCCTTGTCCAAATCATCATAAGACATAAACACGTGATTTGGTCTTCCGTGCGGACAGAGTAGCTTCCATTTAGTCGTGGCAAAGTCATTCAATAGTTTTTGCATTTCAGGCATGGTCATGGGGTCTCCAAACATGACCGATCCTCTACAACTTTTTCGTTCTAAAACTTCACGTAGCAATCGTGCTACTGAGTGTTCTCCTGTCTTTTCATTTTCGAAGTATGCTACAAAGTCCTGGAGGAGTTTTTGAAAATTTTCTTTGGCCATCAATACCGGGACATCCTTTATTTCTACGTTTTGTGTGTTTGAAAACGCTAGAACAAATCCCAGTGTTTCAATATCAGCTTTATTTTCTTGCAAAACTGATATTTCTGTCTCACTCAATTCTACTTTTTCCGGAATCAATAATTTCTGAATCTGGATTTTCTTTTGTTCTGCTTCTTCTCGTAATCGTTCAAATCGTTGGCGTTCATGGAGTGCATGCTGATCAAATATATATAGACCATCATGCGCTTGTGCTAAAATATATTTCTGATCCAATTGGCCAATACATTGTAAGTCTTCAGCCTGAATCCCCTTTTTTTCCATTTCATCTCCTTCCAGATTAGAGGTTTGCTCCGCTTTTGAAGGAAAAACAGAGGCCTGTGAATAATTTGTCTCAATATTATTTTGTCTTCCCTGATTTCGATCTGCAAATCGCGCACTATCTCTAAACAATTGTGCAGAAAAATTATTTCCACCGGATATTTGAGATTTTGATGGATAGTTACTTTTAAATGAAGTTTGGGAAACAAAAGATTCGCTTTTTATTGTTGCACTTCCCTTTTCTAATCCGGATATCACTGATCCCCTCACTGCGGTATAAACTTCAGTAGGTTCTGCAAATTTTACTTCTAGTTTTCTTGGATGGACATTTACGTCTACTAGTATCGGATCAATTTCTAGGTATATCGAAAACACAGGATGTAGGTGTTTTTCTATTCCACTTGTCCTCTGAAATGATTCTCTGATAGCGTAGTTTAATCGAAAATCATCAATTCTTCGTCCATTTACAAATAGAAACTGATGATTTTTATTTTTGGCACATTTTTCTGGACGAGCTACCACACCTCGAATTTTTATCCCTCTGCCTTCGAAAAAAACATCAAGCAGGTCATCATGATAAGTTTTTAATACTTGTTGGATACGAGTTTTAGGATCTTCTACTCCGATATAATCTAAAGCCGTACGATCATCCCGAATTACACGAAATCCTACCCCATGATGAGCTAATGCAAATCCAGTAATTTCTTTCAAAATTGCTCGATATTCTGTTTCATTGGTTTTTAGGTATTGTAGCCTGGCAGGAGTAGGGTAAAAAAGACGTTCTACTTTGATATGAGTTCCTGTATTTGCCGGAGCTTCTGAAATCTTCTTTTTTTGAGCTGCCTGAATACTGATCAATGTTCCAAAATCAGCATCTGTTGTTTTGGTTAATATTTCAAAATCAGAAACTGCCGAGATTGCCGCTAATGCTTCCCCACGAAACCCAAAACTTCTAATAGAAAATAAATCATCGATAGTTTTTATTTTGGATGTGGCATGTCGTAAAACACATTTTTCGGCATCTACTTTTGTCATACCTGCTCCATCATCGTGGACTTCAATTAAATCTTTTCCTCCATTTTTTATGTGAATACTGATATTTTGAGCTTCTGCATCCACTGAATTTTCAACTAGTTCTTTTATGACCGAGGCTGGTCTCTCCACCACTTCGCCTGCTGCAATCTGATCAGCAATTTCGGTTGGTAGGATATTAATTTTCATTTTGATGACTTTATTTGCATTCCTCCCCCTAAAGGGGAGGCGAGGTGGGGTGATAAATACGACTATCTCTTTTTTGATGGTCTATCCAATTACTCAAAGGAATTGCAGCTAAAAACAAACTATAAGAATTATCAATTTTCAATTCACAATTTTCAATGAATGATCAATTTAATAATTTTGTATTCAGCAGGTACAATAGAAGTATGTACTATTATCGCATCTGCAAGGGAGTGGCAACTATTATGATTGATATTTGCGATGAAGGCGCTTTTCCCGAAGGCTCCCTACGGTCGTCTTCGTGAAGCGCCAAAAAATAAATCCCTTAGGAATGAGGATTTAATAACTCGTAATAAAAAGTTCACAATGCATCCATCTTTAAATTTTTCTGACAAAAAAAATCCTCATCGTAACCCGTTACGTCTGCGGTTTTTTTCATCAGAGAAAATTCAAATATGAAATACATTGTGAAGCTTTTTCTTTACGACTAATTTAATCCCCATCCCTTAGGTTGTGCTGAATAGACCTAATTCTTTTGAAAATTGCTTCATTGTAAATTGAATGAAAATTGATCATTGATCATTGAAAATTTGAGATACATCATGATCATTGCTATTTGATTGAATTTTACCCAAAGCCATCAAAATAAGAAATACCCCCACCCTCCTTTCTAAAATATATTTAAATAAATTTTTGACAAACGTATTTGTATATATATAGTTGTTTTCGTTCAGTTAATTAACTTCAAGTACAATGGCAACAAAAGTCACCATCAAAGATAATGAAGCTCAGGAGAAGCTCTTGAAACGGTTTTCTAATCGTATTAAATCTAGACGTTTGATACATACTTTTAGGAAATTACGTTATTTTTCTCAAAAGCCTACTAAGAGAAAAATACGTCAGTCAGCGGTTAAGCGCGAGGAGTATCGAGCGGAAGCAAAAAAGAAAGAATTTTTGACTAGTTAGGGATGCGAGGAGTGACTATTAAAAAAGCTGTCCGGGATGGGAGTTTTTTTTTGGGTGGTTTATCAAATTCGAAACTCGAAGCAGAAGTGCTACTCTGTGCTATTCTTGATGAAAATCGAACGTATTTAAAAATACATTCGCATAAGCTATTATCAATCTTTCAATTTTTGAGATATAAATATTGGTTAAAGAAACGCAAGAACAGAATCCCTGCATCGTATATTATCGGGTACAAAAAATGGGCTGGTCTCAAAATAAGGGTAAATAAACATACGCTTATCCCTCGTGATGAAACTGAAATTCTTTGTCACCATATCTGTGCTGAGCATCGTGAATATAAACCACGCTCGGTCCTCGATATCGGTACTGGCTCCGGGGCTATTGGCATTTTTTTAACTATGAACCTCCCTGGTGAACACATATATTCTAAATCCTCAAACAGGGATACTGCTCATGTATCGACTAATGACAACCCTGAGAGGAGGGGAATTTTATGGCACAACCAGAAAGCACTATTCACGGCTCTCGATATCTCCTCACAAGCTCTAAAAATTGCACAAATAAATGCCAAGTGTCACGGTGTCAATATCAATTTTATTCAATCTGATCTTTTGGAATCAATCCCCTACTCTGCTCATTTTGATATTATTGTTGCTAATCTGCCTTATGTTCCTGATGGGTTAGATGTTGATGCGGAGGTGTATCAGGAGCCAAGCACTGCTATTTTTGGTGGAGCTGATGGGTTAGATTGTATTCGTCAACTATCTGAACAAATTGAAGAAAAACAGGTTTCGTTTCGGGAATTATGGATTGAGTTTTTGCCGGTTCAAAAAGATATGATTGCGAGTATTTTTTGTGATAAGATTATAAAATTTTATGGGGATGAAGCTGGGGATATATATTTTGCTAAAATTACTTAGGAATAAAAATCAAATAAACTAGCCAATTTCATCTCAATTTTCATGTCATCTTTGAAAGATTTTCACGCAAAAAATACTCGGAGTGGGATTGGCCACGCCTCCCATTTTTCACGCAAAACATCTTCCAAATCTAACATAAATCTTGAGCGAACTTGATTAGCCTATTTAATTTTTATCCCTTAATAAGATGTAATGTGAACACTCACGTATGCATTCCTCCCCTTGAAGGGGAGGCGAGGTGGGGTATAAATTTTTGTGTTGTGGTAATTACTCCAGGACAACAAGAAAATACTGTGAATTGGCTCTATAAAAAAGATAAGCTAAAATATTTGATCTTCGCCAAGAGGCGATTTTCATTGGGCTCCTCGGCTGATAAATCAGCCTTCGTCGCCCATGAAAATCGCCAAAAATACAACTTTAGTTTTTTTCTGGTACGTCATTGAAGTAATTATGTGTTGTGATTGATTTACAACCTCTTTCATGCATTATAAAATTAATTTTGAAACATTTTTCCATACCCCCTCTCGCTCCCCCTGCCTCATCACATAAATCCTAAATAAGGGGGAGAATATAGATTGTGAGTATTGCATGATAGTTTACAAAAACCATCATTTTACTCCATTTCTGAATTTAACATGATGCTCCATCTACCAGTTTTTTCCAATTCGCTCCATCACAATAACATGGTTGATTTAAACTATCATCAAAATATATAGATCCTTCTCCT
>CAZQFO010000152.1:3052-4586 GCA_964592695.1 uncultured Candidatus Peribacteria bacterium | reverse complement strand
AAAGATGTAAAACTAACAGATCGATTGGATGACTATTTGGAATTTTTACCAGGAAACTCCAACTATGTTAATTATGAAGGACAATCTGTTTCTATACGATATGGTGATTTGGGTACGGTTCCTTCAAGCAGGTTGATTAATGCTCAAGTAAGGGAATCGACCCCTGACGAGTCTATTATCTGTAACCAGATGACAGGTGTCGCTGATAACACACCTACTCAAACATCAAACGAAGTTTGTCATACAGTTTCCAATGAAGTAATCATTCCTGGAGATCCATTATTTACCATGACCAAAGAGTTCAAAAAATGGACAGATATAGATGGAAATGATGTGTTAAATGTTGGAGATACTATAGATTATATGATAGGCGTCCAAAATAACTCAACGGATCAGGTCTTAGAAAATATAGTAGTAACAGATGTTCCCGATCCTACTTTAGAAATTCTTTCTGAAAAAGTGATGAATTTTGGAACATTAACTCCAAAAACAGGCCTTAACAAAAGAGTAAAAGTTCGAATTAAAAATAATATTTTGAATCATGAAAAAGCGGTATGTAATTCTGCTACAGGATTAGCGAAAAATAATGGAACAACAGTTTCTTTGCAACTCACAAATCCTGTCTGTTTAACTGTTGAAGAAACTCCAGAGCCGGAAGATGGAGATTTTATAATAGAAAAAAAATTCAACAGATGGGTAGATAAAAATGAAGATGACCAACTGAATTCAGGAGATGAACTGGTTTTCCAAATAAAAGTTAAAAATACACATCAAGATGAAGCCTTAAATTCAGTAGAAGTCATTGATGTTGCGGATGACACTTTAGTTTTTACCTCAGAAAATATTACCGGCACATTTGATTTTGGAGATATAATGCCTATGACTTGGAGAGCTTCCGAAGTGGTAATGCAAATTCGAGAAGGAGTACCAGATGGTACATCAGTATGTAATACAGCCTCTGCATTGGGCTATAAAAATGAACAACAAGTACAACCATTGGAAAATAATCCAACCACTCCAGTATGTGTAGAAACAGGCATAAAAAAGGATAAATCAGATGAAAATTTTCTATTAGACAAATCATTTAGTGGATGGACGGACATAGATGGAGATGATATTTTGGATGGTGGAGATGAAGTGCAGTATTTAATAACGGTAACTAACACCCATCAGACAGAATCTCTAAATAATGTTATTGTGACAGATGTGCCAGATTCCGGTTTAACATTTGTTTCAAACATGACGGAATCATTGGATTTTGGGAGACTAGCACCAAACACAAAAAGTGAAATGCCGTTAACCTTACGAATTCAAAATGGAGTCCCATCAGGAACAGAACTCTGTAATACGGCCTCTGCATTGGCAAAAAGAAAAGAAGAAGGAGTCTATCCCGCTAAAAATAATCCAACTACTCCGGTATGTGTGACCACAGGAGAATTACTCCCAGTAGATGATACATTTACTATATTCAAAGAAGTAGAAACATGGACAGATCTGGATGGGAACAATGTATTGAGCACAGGAGATACCATAG
>CAZQFO010000152.1:0-2952 GCA_964592695.1 uncultured Candidatus Peribacteria bacterium | reverse complement strand
CAGATCTGGATGGGAACAATGTATTGAGCACAGGAGATACCATAGATTATGTGATAGGCATCCAAAATAATTCTGCAGACCAGACTTTGGAAAACATAATCGTAACAGATACTCCTAGTCCGGCTAATGGATTGGATATTCTTACAGGTTCTAACTTGGAATTTGGAAGTCTGGAACCAGGAACGGGATTAAATAGACGAGTAAGTGCCAGAGTAACTGCTCAAGTAACATCTGGTATGCAGGTATGTAATTCAGCTATGGGAGTGGCTCTGAGAGATGGAGAAATTGTCTCTTCACAAACACAAGAGCCAGTCTGTTTAACCATAGGAGAATCTCCTAGTACTGGAGATGCCTCATTTGAAATCACAAAATCATATACCAGATGGGAAGATACAAATGGAGACGATAGATTAAACGCAGGAGACAATGTCGTGTTCGTAATAAATGTACAAAATACACATCCTAGTGAGATGCTGAATTCAATAACAGTAATCGATGTAGCAGATGACACATTAGTCTTTATGGCAGAAAACATAACTGGCATTTTGGATTTTGGAGATTTACCTCCTATGACTGGTTTTTCTTCAGAAATAGTAATGCAGATAAGAGAAGGGGTAACAGATAATACTACTGTTTGTAATACGGCTTCGGCTCTAGCATATCGAAATGGACAATTAGTTTATCCTCTAGTAAATAATCCAACAAATCCCGTCTGTGTGAATACAGGAGATACCAATCCAGAAGGCCCTGGAGATCCAGAAGAACCAGAAAATCCTGAAGTACCAAGTGAACCCGATACTGATTTTCTTTTGGATAAATCCTATAGCAATTGGAATGATCTGGACGAAGATGAGATGTTAAGTGGAGGAGATGAGGTCCAATATTTAATTACCGTAAATAATACACATCAGTCAGAATCTCTGGATGATATAATCGTAACAGATGTATCTGATTTGGGAATGGTATTTGTTGAAACAAATATGTCAGGCATATTAAACTTCGGAACATTGGCCCCTCAAACCCAAAATGAACTTCCAATAACTTTGCAAATTCAGGAGGGAGTCCCATCAGGAACCGAATTATGCAATACCGCATCCGCCTTGGCAAAACGAAACGGAAATAATGTATACCCAGCATTAAATAATCCCACTACCCCTGTCTGTGTGACAGTGGGAGAACCATTGATCCCTTCCCCCCCTACAAATGGTGGATCAGGCGGTGGTGGTGGAGGAGCACCTACTCATCCATCTATTGGAACTTGTGCAGTTCATTATAGTACAGGAGCATTTCAGTGCGTCCCACGATATCCAGTAGAAGATACCGATGACCCAACATATCAGGCTTATAGAGCTTGTATTGCAGATGATACCCAGACGATTCAATCTTGTTTGATTACATGGGCAGCAACTCGTGATTTTCTTACTTGCGGAGATGAGATTATGGGCAATATTCAAATCCCATTTACAGGAAGCATGAATGCCGATATGATAGCTCAATGTGATGAATTGATACCAAATATAGGAAGTGGGTTGCCTTGTACAAATGGTACAAATAGCACCATTCGCAAAGAAATTAAAGAAGTTTCTGGCGCTATTGTGGATAATACTATTACAGCAAGAGGAAATCATGTGAAGTATCGAGTAACACTAAGGATAGATGGACTAGAAGTACCTGATATTACTACTGGAATTATGAAAATTTATGATTTTACTGTTCCTGCAGAATCTGGAAATATCTGGAATCGAAATGGTTTTATTTCATCAGGATGGAGTTGGAACACAGGAGGCAGATATTATGAAAGGCCGCTAACTAGTGGGGAAATCGCAGCTTTAAATGCGGATAATTTCACACAAATCACACTGGAATATGAAATGAATACAGAACTAGCCACTAGTTTTGATACCGCCAATATTAAAAACATTGCCTTTGCAGTAATGGAATATAACAGTAGTAGTTTATACGGAATCGGAAATGCTTGTGGAATTTCTGGATTAGATCCTTACGGAATATTTTCAAGTTCTACTTTAGGAGATGAAGCTAATGTAAATATTATTCGTCCTTTTGTAGAAGTAAGAGGCGGAGATGTAGGACTAAAATTTTCTGACAATAGTAGAGACCGGATTACCGGAGACGTCACTCAAGTCACCGGAAGTGGAACACTAACATCCGGAGAAATATTTGTAGAAAATGAATATGAAACAGATCCTGGTAAACAATATTTAAACCGATTTGGAACAGATCCTCGTCAAGCCGTATCCGATTTATCTAGTTTTGAAAAATTCTCAGGAGGTGCAGAATCAGATATTTTTTATGAAAACTTAAAATTGAATTTAGATCTTTCTAATACATACAGTTACTTTGGCTTGGATTTTGTGACGACGATGAATGAGTCTGGAGTTTATTTCTTGGATCCAAACAGTACTAGCAGTAACATACCAAGGATTAGTTCTGATTTGGATCTAGGAGATACTAGTAAGACTTTTGTAATAGAAGGACGAGATTTGATTATAGGAGATATCTTGGGAACCACCCCCAACTACACTATAGATGGATATGCAGCATTTATCGTAAGAAATGCCAATGTACAGATAGCTCCACATGTACAGTCAATAGAAGGAATTTTTATCTCTGAAAATGGAAACATAAGTGCCACTGAAATATACGATTCCGGATCAGGGATGTATCGTTCTGAAGTTTCAGAATTACCACTGTCTATCTCCGGAATGCTAGTAGGAGATATGGGACCATTATTTCGATCGAGACGATACATTGGACTAAATCCAAACACAACCCTCGAACCAAATGTTAAAATAAATTTTGATCTGAGAACACTCAGCCAAACGCCACCGGCACTTGAAAAATTCCTGGGAGGAGATTGGATTGAGACGATGGATTAGGATTCTGGAAAAAAATAAAATACCCAGGTTTGATAGGATTTTTGCTTCGTATTCG
>CAZQFO010000151.1:0-4597 GCA_964592695.1 uncultured Candidatus Peribacteria bacterium | reverse complement strand
TTTCTATTCGTGTGTCAATCTTTTATTCTTTACATTGGTTTTTTGGGAGGATACGTATTATCTGTAAACCGACGAATAAAGGGATGGCAAGGCTACTATGATAACCTAGCAATGGGGAAAACGCGGAATCAGATAAGGACTTATGTGGAACGGCGACTTGCGAAGATGATCTCGAAAAGAAATAAGAAAAAGAAGATCTGTTGGAAACTCTATGAAAATGGCGAGCTGTATAACAAATATGGATTATACAAAATGGAAAACATGGAAAGGACGTTTTGCTAGAGAATGAAGAATTCTCGGAAAGCCGTATGCGGGAGAACCGCACGTACGGTTTGATGAGAGGGGGGTGGAAACTCAGCCATGAGCTGGAGCTCCACCTCTCCTACTCTACAATCGAGTATTTCAGCAACTTCTGACTATGAGAAGGAATGTGAAGAATACCCTCCATGATGTAGCAGGCTAAAGCAAAAGTAATCCCAAAGAAGCTTAATCCTAAAAGCAGATTATCTTGAGGCAGTGCAGATATGCCCACAATGCTCAAAAACCAAAATAGCAACGCTCCCCAGAAAGAAATCCAAAAATTGAACTTTTGGAGAAGCATTACATACACTGCAATATAAAGAGCGGTAATCCCCCAAAGAATAAGGGGCTATTTGGGTAGCTTCAGCTGTGAATTCTACCCCCTGAGTCCAACCAATAAAAAGGTAGGCGATAAAGGCGGTTGAGGGAAGGCCGGCAATTACTCCTCCTAGTTTACTTCCATATTTTCAGCCAGAATGGTGCATATCGTAATCCATCCTCCTCCTACGAATATGGAGAGAAGAGCTTTTAGCCAGAAAGGATCGGATAGGAAGTTATTCATATTTTCTCATTTTTAATCAGCTAAAACCTGCTCCTTTATAGCCTTAATGTCTTTAATATTCTCAATTAGTTTCCCTTCGTGAAGCTTGTAGAGCAATGGAATAACTCCACATTTATCACACTCTCCCCAATTGCACTTACCTCCATTTTTTACAGACAATTCTCGACACATTTGAAGTTCTTTTTCAAAAGTCTCTTTAGGAATAATTTTTGTCATAGGTGTAGTTTTAATCTTAAATTTAAGAGGACTCGCCTTCTACATATCTTTGAACTTTATTTTTACATTTCGAGCATTGTCCTGCTAAGAGAACTCCTGGTTCTTGAGATTTAATAGAAAAATTCTCTATTTTTACTGATTTTTGACAAGAACCACACCAAACATTTCCAAGGATTTTATTTTTTCCTTCAGAAGGTAGCGAGGCCCAATATTGCTGAGAATTCATTGAAAAAATTGAGTTAAAGAATGATCCCTTTGTTCTGCATTTTAATCATTTTTTGGTATCCATGATCCCCAAAGACTCCTCCAGTACAATTTCTTATGGATTTTAAAATTCTTAAAAGAGTGAGCGGCCTTATATCTTCATCAAGATTGAATTCTGTTTCCATTTTCATGAAATGCTCAAAAAATGTTTTTTCAAAATCTGTATAAGCAAACAATTCAAAGTCTGACATAGTTAGAGAGCAGTATTGTTTTTTCAAGGCCAGAGTAATTTCACGGTCTCTCAATGAATTTTCTTGAGCATATTTCAGGAAAAAATTTTCTATCCCAAAAGCCCACATACGAGAGCTTGAATTCAACTGAAATATATCTTCCTCTTCTCGATTAAAATGCTGTGTTACTAGCTTATCGACCTCTCTCAAAGCATATGCATCTTCTGCTGGAAGAAAATCACAATCCTCAGGACAGGTGATTTCCTTTTGCCTCTTTGCTCCACAACAAGCAGAACAAATCAGAGTGTCCTGAGCTGGACAACTTCTTTTTGCTTTCTTTCCGCAGTAGGGACATTTAGCCATTTGAAAAAGATTATGTGTGGATACTTTGCTTGTTTTTTCGAAAAAATCAATTACAACGGATCTTCCATTTTCACTAATTGAATGAAACCTTCTCCTGCAAAGAGTTAAAGTGTAATATTTTGGATTTTAGTCGTGATAACAGTTAACTTGTTCTACATGGAATTAAACTATACATATAGCGATCTTGGTTGATTTGAATAGATTTGTCAAAAAAAAGTGAAAAATATTAAATTTTAGTGATAACAAAGTGGGGTAAAAAAAACGCCTTTTTGGCTTTCTGATCAACTTAATTGATGTTTTGGTATTGGAAGATCCGTTACAAAGAATTATGTTTAAATAGTCTAATTCCCTATCTATGATTAACGAAGAATTATCAGAACTACTCTCATCTCTCCCAGAAAAACTACAAACCATCAAATCAGAAGTAGAAATCACACCAGAAGAACAAGCCACTTATATTGATTATCACGATAAAATCGATCTGGATGAGTATCCAGAAAAAAATGTACTGGCAGAGTGTGATAACCTTTTCAAAAAGGACTATTCTGTGGAAGAAAAGAAGCGAATATGCTTTTGTCTTGCTCATTTCGGAACATTAGAGAGTTTCAAAGTCTTAGATAAATATCTCAAAAAACCAGACAAAGAATTAACCGCTTGGGTGGTTCTCTGTACCGAAGAATGTAGGATGTTCCTCGAGTCCGAGCTTATGGATGAAGATAGAGCAGTTGTTATCGGAGGAGCTGGTGGAGATGGGAACAGAATGCGTTTTTATTTCATTGTTAGTTCTCCAAAAGAACGAGACTTCTCTCAAAGGGAAAAAACAACTATTGAAGGTGGATATGCGAAAATAGAGAAAGAATTAGATACCAAGGTCGAATATATTGAATTTAACCATAATTACGCACTGATAAGTGGTTTAATCCCAATGGACGTTGCTCCAGAAGACTTTGTAATGAGTGGACTGAAACAGTGCAATAAATCCTATGCCTTACTGAGAAAGCATTATTATGCGTCCAATATGAAGAAGCCAGATAAGAATGTTATTGAGGAGTATTTGGAACAAGTAAAAAATTCGTAATCCAAAATGCATGGGAAACATTTCTGAAGAAAATCTCACTCTCTACCAATCCTTTTTCCGAGGACGAGAAGACCTCTACGCCAAGCATTGGGAAAGCAACGGAAGAGGTGGATACAGTCCTGGCTACAAATTCGACTGGAACGAATTCATGGCCTACAAATCCAAAGGAGGCACGATGAAAGATTTTCAGAATAAAGAGCTTCTTCCTCTCACCCAAGCAGTTATTCAAAACCATCTGGAAGGAAGTTGGAGGATTGGGATTTATCCACTGCTGGACGATAACACCTCTTATTTCATTGCCGCTGATTTCGACAAAGATAATTGGGAGAATGAGTGCCTCAATTTCATGAAGGTTTGCGAAGAGTTTAAACTCCCTGCTTATTTGGAACGATCTGGGTCAGGCAATGGAGGGCATGTCTGGATATTTTTCGAAGAAGCGTATCCATCGGTTCAGAGTAGAAAAATCATTCTGGAATTGATCAGAAAATCTCAAAATATCTCTGTATTCGAAAAAGAAGTTAGTTTTGATCGGTTATTCCCAAGCCAAGATTTTCATTCAAAACGTGGATATGGAAATCTCATCGCCCTTCCGCTTCATGGAAAACGATTAGAAGATGGAAATACGGCATTTATTGATCCAAAAACTTTTGAACCCTATCCTGATCAATGGAAGTTTCTCTCTCAAATCAAAAAAATAAGCACTGCCAAATTGGATCAACTGCATGATTACTTCAATGAAGCCGAGAATATTTTAGATTTTACGACCTACGCAAAACAAACGCCTACAAAGTCTAAATCATCTCCAAAAGAGAAATGTTTGTACATCTTCATTCAAAATCATGTCTATCTAGAAAAGTCCGAACTAAATGGATTACTCGTTCGCTTTCTTCGAGAACACCTCAATTTTATCAATTCGGATTATCTCGCTAAAAAGAAGTTCGGAAAAAGTGTTTATCAAACAGAGAAATACTTCAACTGCATCACCGAAGAAGACAATAAAATCATGATCCCCAGAGGGTTTGTGAACGAACTACTAGAATTTTGTAAAACAGAAAATATTCCACATAAGATTGTAGATGAGAGGCAAAAAAAGAAATCCATAGCCTTCAAATCTCATATTCAGCTTCGAGACTATCAAGAAGAAGCTTTGGATATTACAGAAGATAAAGACTTTGGTGTATTAGTTGCTCCACCCGGAGCAGGGAAAACGATCATGGGATTGCAATTGATTATCAGAAAAGAACAACCAGCTCTTAATCATTGTTCACAGGAAACAACTCCTCGATCAATGGATTGATCGTGTTCAGTCCTTTCTCAAAATTCCTAAGAAAGACATTGGACAGATTTCCGGATACAAGAAAAAAGTCGGAAAGAAAATCACAATCGCTATGATGCAGACACTTTCCCGAATGGAAGAAGCAGATTTAGAACCACTAAAAAACGCCTTTGGAACAATTATCGTGGATGAATGTCATCACATCCCAGCAAAAACCTTTTGGGAGGTAATAACGGATTTCAATTCGTACTACCTATGGATTAACCGCCACTCCAAAACGAAAACATAATGATGAAAAACTGATTTTCGTCTACATCGGATCTTCCAAATTTATTGAGGCACACCAAGACTTGTCACCTTGCTCACAG
>CAZQFO010000150.1:0-4612 GCA_964592695.1 uncultured Candidatus Peribacteria bacterium | reverse complement strand
GTTGCTCCAGAAATCGCCGCTTCATTTGTCCCCCCAGCATCATCCGCTCGATACCACTGAAAAGTCGACGTCCCCTCCACATCACTATCCGCATCACTATAATCATAACTTCCCGTTAGTACTTGTCCGACTTCTGCTGTTCCAGCGGTGGCTACGTTTGATGCTGTTGGCACTATATTTGGTCTCCACGTAGTACGTGCCCAATGTGTTTCTTTATAAGTTCCCTCATCTTCATAGTCTCCAGTTGCAGCATTTACTGCCATTGAATCACCAAATACTATTCCATTGAAATTCTCACTCCATGCTGATCCGTGAAAATATCCCTCACTATCTATATACACTCCTGATCCTGGCTCACTATCCCATGGTCCGAATTCAATCCATCCGATGTATTCACTCCAGGCCCTTCCATCTAGATCTCCTTGTAATCCATTTTTGGTGATAGTTACCCCCTCATTTGAGAAATTATCACGAACACAACGAGCCGTCATACCTCGAGATTCCGGCCACTCTGTATCTCTAATCACACCGGTTCCATCTGTAGCTAAATATCTTCGATAAGGATTGCCCCCTGTATCTGTTGATGTCCAGATAGCTGCTGCAGCTCCTCGGTTAACATTGGCTTGATTCGTATGCACAATTTCTCCAGTATATTTCACCTCCATCCCACTAGAACCTCCTTCTTTTAAATCAGTTCCGACATTACTACCATTGTTACGCCATCCAGATGCAGAATCTTGATCAGCCTGACTCATTCCCAATGCTCCCTCCATCGTTTTCCAATCATCATCAGAAGGTACGTGCCAACCGAGAGGACAAAGTCCTTGTGCCCCTTCTGTAGTTGATCCATCCATAAGAGCTGACCATTGATATAAAAGCCCCTCATCTGCGTATGGGCCCCCAGAATAATCTCCACACCATCCCTCATCACTACTATTTACCCATGTTACATCCGTACAGTCGTTAGCTCCTTTGTTTTTTAGATTAGTAGCTAACCAACACTGTGTCCCAACTGCTACCGTATCATATGTATTTCCATCAGAATCATCAACTGTATCTGTCCCGCAAGTAAACGATCCGCCATCAGGCTGCATCTCTATCCACCCAAAATTCTCCGACCACATTTTCCCATTTACCTGTGTATCTGTTACTTCGATTCCCACATCAGCACTCCCTCCATCCAATGGCGCCAAATCGATAGCTTCTCCTGCCGTATTATCCTCAGCATATTTCTTGGTCCCTGCTGCTCCTCCATCTATGTTTGTTGCCGCTATCGCAACAGGAGAAAACGAGAGCAATATCGATAAAATCGATGCTGATGCCAGTGCCGATCGCAACCTTGTTTTTTTCATGGTTATTGGTTTTTAGGTTTTTTAAATTAACTAATTTTTCAGTATGTATCATCGGTACCCCGACCATATATTACAGACAATACCAATCAATCTTATATCAATATTTGTTTTTTGAAAACCATTTTATGTAGATTTTTAATTTCAATATTGTAAAAAGAACATCTAAATGCTCTCTTTAAAAGCTCGTACAACAATCACATTTGAATATGGACTTTTTTTTTGACAAAATAAATTGAACAGAATATGTTGTTTTTATAATTTCTAAAAGAATGAACTTAAAAAAAATCTGGCAATCGGTAAATAATTTCATCCATGCTCATCTCTTGTTATTGGTGGTGGTACTTGGGGGAGCATATTTACTCTTAGGAAATAGTGATGTATATGAAACTCATCCTGCGCTTAATAAACAAAATATGTATCCTCCCAAAATTTCAGTGTAACGCCTTCACATGAAATGCGGGAAACTGCATAAACACTGGATGAAGAAATTGGATTTTTAGGATTTACATTGGAATTTTGGGAGGATACCAAAATATGATGATGGCTGATATGGAAGAATCCATTAGCCGTGCACCACAAATGACTTCTATGGCAAAAGCCAGTTATGGGCGAGGAAGAGGAATAATGTCTCCTCCAATGTCTGATGAATTTGATCCAGGTGCTGATGAGCGAAAAATCATTCGTAATGCAAACCTTACCGTGGAAGTAAAAGATACAGAAAACGCTCGGACACAAACAGAAAACATACTCAAAAGTTTAGAAGGAGCCATAACACATCTAAATTCATGGGAAACTCGACCGGGAATTTTGTCATATAATATGACACTGCGAGTTCCAGCAGAAAAATTAGATGATGCAATAAGACAACTGGTCGAATTAGGTATTAAAAAATCAGAAAGTTACTCTACCCAAGATATCACAGCAGCTTATTTGGACACGGAAAATCAGATCATAAACCTAGAATCTCGTCGTGATAGACTAAGAGAAATGATGAATCGAAAAACAGAAAACCTAAGAGACGTCCTAGAGATAGATCGAGAACTAAGCAATGTACAAAACCAACTCGATCGCCTACAACGTACTCAAAAAGGACGTGATACGAATGTGGATTATTCTACGCTCCAATTAAACCTCCAACCAGAACCTCAGATTGGAGACTTCACGACACCTGAATGGTCAACTGAAAGGTCATGGAGAAACGCTGCAAATGATCTAATTCGCGATCTACAAGAGATTGTAGACCAGGGGATTCGAATTCTGGTATTTTTTCCAATTTGGGGATCGATATTACTGATTGGATGGTTGATTTACCGAGGAAAGAAGAAGTTTTTTGATTAAATATCTACAACCATAAAAAAGCGAAGCCGTGCGGAGTTTAAAGGGAAGAAGATTTTCCATGTAACTAATAAAACAATCCCATACTCACCCAACTCGTTTTTCCATCCTCAGACGTGTTTTTTCTTTTTGAATGCTAAGTATCCACTTCCTACTAAGATCCCAAATGCAAAAACAAACACAAACGGAAATTTAGTTTTTCCGGTTTTTGGTAAATCTCCCTCATCAGGAATTTCAATCACAGAAGCTGTCAATGGCATCTCCAAATCTGCTGAATATTCTTTAATAACCGATTCAGACTCTACAATAATCGGCTCTGATTGCGAAACCGAAGGAATCAGAACATTGTTATCCATTGGCTCGGAAATAGCCGGAACCACAAAATCTTCACGTGTATCCCCTAATCTCATGGTAGGATTTGCAATAACAGGGATTGGTCCAAATGGACTATCTATCTGTGTCGTCCCAAGAGGAGCGGCTGATATAACTTCATTTTCAAATCCACCTGAAGTAGAAATTCTAGTTTCCAGAGGCAAAACACCATCCCCTTCTTCTAAAAATACAACATCGTTTTCTCCTGAAAAATCATTTTCATCAAAAAAAGATTCGTCATCCTCCGGTTCTACACTAGGAAAAGGAGATTGATCTACTAGTTCAATCTGATCTATTGGAAATGTCGGAGCAAATAAAGGTGGGGGATCTTCATCGAAAATAGTATAAATTCCGGTATGAGTTATAATCGCAGAAAAAACAATAATCTCCGGTTCAGGTGTTTCCTGAATCTTTCCTCCAATTTTTTTCCACGTTTTATTTTTATTGTTAAATTCCCAAAGCATTGGCATATTCACGGCATCCAGAACAGAGATTTTAGTTAAAAATTTGGCACCAGATCTCTGAAACTGCTGATTTGGATTAGTATACTTGTTTCGAACTTTGTTCTTAGAAGTTTTCAAATGAAATCGATCTACAAAACTGACTTTATCTCCTGTATTTGTTAAAAGTTCAAAAGAAATAACTGGCCGCATTCGATTTCTAGGGGATGTTTCTGTCAAAGGTATGATATCAGGCGGTAATATTTCCCCCTGAAAACTAACTTTTGATTCAGGAACAATAACCCCTGTTCCCTGTAAGAATTCTAAAAAAATCACCCCATTTTCATCCGCAAGAATCCCTGTCTCTGCTACTTTTCCACCTGACACCACTATCGAATCATCTGCGCGCATAGGCTCTTTTCCAAACACATATGCTGGCATAAACAAAAATAATCCCCAAAAAGCACATAGTTTCTTCATGGGTTCAATGTATAGAAAATGAATAAAATTTCAAATAATCACTCCTCTGTATTCATCAAATCCGTGAGATTGACCGGCTCATAATCGTCTGATGCTTCATTAAAACGATAAAATTCTACCAGATAACGAAATGTCTCAAGCGGTTCATAAATAAATTTCCCATGTTTCCCTTCTATCCTCTTCACTTCTGGAACTTTTGTGTATTCAAAAGAATAAGATTGACCTCTCATATCAAACTGCATTATTACACGAGGATGTGCAACTAATTCTTCTGTGTTATTCTGCCAGATATCATTGGTATCTTTGAAAGTTTCCAAATTTGACACTACTCCACCAGACTCTGCCCCTTCGATGAAGTCAACTATTTTATCCAGCTGTGGTTTTTGGAAGTAGACGTCATGCATGATTTTTGTGATGAAGAAGTATTCTATTTGAGAATATAAATACTTTTTCATGAATTACAATCCTAAAACAAAAGTAATTAGGGATCTAGAAAAAAATAACCTCCCCATTTTGATGTCTTTTTGTTCGTCTTCTTCCTCCTTCGCTATACGTCCAGTATAAAATAAGCTTCGGCGGTATCCTCCCAAAATTTCAGTGTAACGCCTTCACATGAAATGCGGGAAACTGCAT
>CAZQFO010000149.1:0-4669 GCA_964592695.1 uncultured Candidatus Peribacteria bacterium | reverse complement strand
CAAATCTAACATAAATCTTGAGCGAACTTGATTAGCCTATTTAATTTTTATCCCTCAACTTTCCTTCCTCGAATACGAAGTAAAAATCCTATCAAACCTGGGGATTTTATTTTTTTCCAGAACCCTTAAGTAAATATTTTAGAAATACCCACGGCTATTACAGCTATAAACAAACTCGCCATCCCCCATTGCCAACCAAACGTAATTTTAACTTTCTCCCTAGCCTCATATACTTGCTCTAATTTTCTGGAATCTAAACGCAAGTCCTGTTTAACTTCACGAAGATCATCTTTTATTTCACCTCTCAGTCCTTTCATTTCACCTCGAATATTTTTTATTTCTTCTTGTGTATTTTTCATTTCATCCTTTACTTCATCTATTCGTTTATTGTTTTCATCAAAACGACGGTTCATCTCTGAACGCATCTCTTCCAAGAGTTTTAAGATTAAATCATCCTTATCCATAGCTTAATGGTATCAATTAATAGTTCAAAAGTCAAACAAAGAGCGAAGTCCTACCCGAACTTCGCTTTTTGTTTGAACCAGGATTTTCAAGATTTAAATGATTCACATGATTCGTACATTTTCCATATTCTTTCCGCTATTTTCAGTTGTGCATAACCGAAGATAATTCTTTGCTTCGATTAAGATTGTAGAATAATCCTGTCTAATCCACTAATCATGTAAATCCTAGTTCAGACAATTTTAAAAGAAAACCCTGCGTGTGCAGGGTTTTCTGGGTTTTTGGTTGTCCCCCTTTTGTTTTTTGAGGGGGGGACGATGCCGAGATTGCCCGTTTTAAATGATTTCCCGTATGGTGGAACCGACCCAGATTCGAACTGGCAACATATCGGTTCTTAGGCGAGTGTTCTACCATTGAACTACGGCCCCGCTCCACCGAACTCATAATACAAAAAAATCTCACCGAAGCAAGACTTCTCTGGAAGAACCAATATCGTTCAGACCGCATCAACGGTCACTCGCGCCTGTATTATACTCCCCCTCCTCCAAAAGTCACCCGAAAAGCGAAGTCCTACACGAATCCAAAAAATTATTTCCCTACAAAGAGTGAAACTAGTATGGCAATCACTCCTGCAATAACAGGATTTGTTGTTGCAAAGGCTCGAGAAAAGTTAACGGTCACTTGATTTCTCGCTTCATAGACTTTCTCTAGTCGGGACTCTACTTTTTCCAGCTTTCCCCCCATAACCTCCTGTGTTTTCTCTAACTTTTCTCCCATCTTTGCCCGTTCATGTTTTTCTTCTCGAAACCCCTCTTTCATTTCTTCTCGAACATTTCGAATATCCAGTTTCACTTCTTGTAGTGAGGTAGCTAGTTGCTGAGTTACTACTGACTGTTGCTCGATCATCTTCATGATCAAATCTAGTTTTTGATTATCAGTCATTATTTATATTATTGATTATTACAAAAGGAACCTATCATAGTTTTATGAAAAAATCAAAAAAATGCTTTTTATACTAAGGGTAGAGTAGGAAGGTGGCGCTCTAGCTTGATGGCTGAGTTTCTACCCTCCTCTCATCAAACCGTACGTGAAGTTCTCCCTCATACGGCTTTCCGAAAATTCTTCATCCAGCTGCAAAGTTTCTTCCCATATTTTTCATTTTGTGAAGCCTATGTTTCTCATATATTTTGTTCCCTTTAAACAATTTCCAACAACATCCCTTTTTCTTGTTCCTCTTTGATATGAATCTTTTCGTTCGTTTTTCTGCGTATTTCATGATTTGATTTCGTGTTTTTCCCATGGCTATATTGTCGAAATACTGTTGCCATCCTTTCAGTTTGCCATGGGAATCATCCCCAAAGCGATTAAAGTTTCCAGCGTCCCCTCCGGATTTCGGATAGCTTGAGCTACCCAGTACCGATGTCGCTGATTGAGAATCTCCTTCTTCTGATTCACCTTAAATCCGTCTGCAAAATCGTATCTGCCGATAATAGCCATTGTTCGTTGTACTCCTAAAATAAAAGGGAAGAAAAGAAATCTCCCTGCAAATGCAGGGAAAAAGATGACTACTCAAGATCAAATCCAACTAAGAAATTAATCACGGACTCGCGATATAATATGATTTATTCGCAATTGTCGGTCACTAGGTAATTTCAAGACTGGCTAGACGAGACCAGATGGTGCACTTGATGGCTCAAGTAATCATTTTTTTCCCTGCATGGGATGATGAGACAGAAAAGATCTGTTTTGTTTTTATCTTAATGCAGAACACTTTTAATACTTCGCTTCACAAGAGAACTAGTATTTTTTGACTCATTATTTTGGAATGAGGGTATTTTCGCTGGCTTTTTCCCTAAAAAACTGCTATAATACATTGATTTATTGTATTTATAGTCATGTCTCCCCTAAAAACTAACGACATTCCAATAGAAGAAACTTCTCCCGAAGAAGAGATTCCGTTGGAAGATCGAGAAATATTGGATATTCCGATTCATTTTGGAAACAAAGGGAAATCTGTATCTGTACAGCAAGAAAGTGGGAATGCACAAGTACAAGTAAACGCTGAACAATTTTCAAGTAATCAAGTGGCACTGAGAAAGGGAGCGTTAGAGGCTGGTTATTTATCAACACTTCAATCAGGACTTCAGGGTAATCCAAAGCAGTTTTTAATGGATTTAAAGCAAAATCCTAATCTCAACAAAGTTTTACGAATACAAGGGGCAAAAAAATTAGGTCGAAAGGATTCGGCACTGGCACAGGAAATTGCACAAGCCGTTCCGCAAGGAATGACTTTGCGAAACGAATTTGCCTATGCTTGTGAGCAATATCTTCTCACTAGAAAGTGGCCGGAAGGGTTATCTCCTGAAGTGCAAAAATCCCTTAAAGATATTCCCTCACGAGGCAAAAACAACGCTCTTGATTTCATTGCTTCTGGAAGATTAGATGCACGAACCTGTGATGGCATGTATCAGGATTATATTCTTCCTCGTTATGCAGAGCTAAAAGAAGCTGAAAAACAGTACAGCCAAACAGAATCTGGAAACTATAAACCTCCTTCTGGCCCTAGCGAAGAGAAACCAATGGAGGAGTCAGAAATAGATACTCGCATAGAGCCTTTTTTTGGAGGCTATTATCGAGGCAGAATAGAAAACTATGATCCAACACAAAAATGTCTCGTGTATCCGAGTATTCCCAAAAGCACATTTGTTCCGGAAAATCTACCGGATGATTTAGAAGGGCATAAAAGATATACCTTCTCTGGCGTGTATGAACCGGGAAAAGAAAATCTATTGCCTTTGCCATATCGTGCTTTGCCCTTACAAGATTCACTCACCACTACCACAGAAGCAGAAGGGGAGAATAGTAGAATAGGGGGATTTATGCAAGGTCTAAGAAAGCGATTGCCTCAAGGTATTCAAGGACCTTCGTTACAGATTATGAGGGATGAGGTAGGTACTTTTTCTATCGACCCCAGAAATGAGGCAGTAGGTGGAAAAGTGAAATTCAAATTTGATTTTATCTTATTGGATACGCCTGAGAATAATCTCAATGACGAACCAGTAGATGAAAATTATGAATCCATAGGATCATCACTAGATGATGAAACGGAGGAATTTTTGACCCAAATTCAAAAAGAAAATTGGTTGAGCCATAAAGACATTGCCAGAAGATGCGTAGCCTACACAAAAAAACGCCTGAAATATCCCGAAGATAATACAGCAATGGAGGTAATGAATCAGCGATATGCTAACACAGGATCAAATCTCTGTACGGAAATTTTGTCTTACGGCATAGCAGATTGTCATTGGAGCAATATTTTTTGTGGAGAGTTGTGTCGGAGACTTGGCGTTGCTCATCGAGTACCAACTGGGTTTCATGTAAAAAAAGACCCAAGATTTAATTTTGCGGCCTTAGCCGGAACAGGACATGCTTGGACAGAAGTTTGGGATACGGATCGAAAGGAATGGGTGCGTATGGACGCCACCGCTCCAAAAGAAAATGAAGATGAAGACGAAGAAAATGAGGAGGACTCAGAAGAAACAGAGGGTGATTACGGAGAACAAGGACCAGAGGAGCAAGAAGAATTAACACCGGAGGAAATTGAAGCATTATTTGAAGAATTGATGAAGCAAGAAAAGAAGGAAGAAGATCCATCCAGTGAA
Organism: uncultured Candidatus Peribacteria bacterium; assembly: GCA_964592695.1. GTDB lineage: Bacteria > Patescibacteriota > Gracilibacteria > UBA4473 > UBA4473 > CAZQFO01. The sequence continues at coordinate 545 of CAZQFO010000149.1, read as the reverse complement.
ATCTTTGAACAAGAAAAAGGAGTTCCTCTTGCTAAATGGCAACAAGTGGAACGATTTATTCAAGGGGTAAATCAAACTCGTGTGGAAGCAAAAGACAGTATTACTCAAAGAACAAGTACCATCAAAGAGGAATGGAAAGCCTTGTTTGACCTGATTTATCAAAGACGAGAAATTCCTCAAGCGGACTTTCGTGGTCCAGTGAGGCAAAGCGAGGGGGCGTTCTTGGATGATGCTGTTGATGCGTATATTGATGTAAAGGCAGGAGAGTCTGATCCAATGGGATTCAAAGTTGATTCAGTCCGAACAAAGGAAGTAATTGAAGCTACTGAATTTGAAGAAGACGAAATACTGGATTTGACAGGCTCAATGGAGGGCTTCCCGGCTGAACAGCAAAAACGGATGGTTTTGGCTTCTGCTTACAATATGATGCACCTCAATAACAAGCTAAACCTTTCTCATCATAGAAGTCATTTGAGAACGTCTCTTCGTCTTAAAAAACGAATTGCCTCATTTTTTGGAGCAAGTGGAACAAAAAAACATTTAGA
>CAZQFO010000148.1:0-4749 GCA_964592695.1 uncultured Candidatus Peribacteria bacterium | reverse complement strand
CATCATTGGCATTTTCAACAACTCGGCTTTTTCGAACCCCACTGACTCTCGGGCAATGCGGATAAAGCACATGTCTTATTTCCATGATCAAATAAAGCACATGTCTTATTTCCATGATCAAATGAAAAAATTCAAAATAAATGGAATAGTGCCGAAAACATGTCCTTCGGTCCCTTTATACAAACTTGCAACTTGTAGACATATACAGGATTTGGCTGCCCGAGAGGAAATTGAGAAAGCCAATCAATTTCTAGATGTAAAAATGACAATTATCAAGCAATTCAATGCTTGCCTTGAAAAGGAGGTCGGCCGTGAAAATGCAGAAAAATGTCGACAGGAGGCCCTCCGCAAAGAGAAAATTCATGCTATAGCGGATCTTCCATTTTCACTAATTGAATGAAACCTTCTCCTGCAAAGAGTTAAAGTGTAATATTTTGGATTTTAGTCGTGATAACAGTTAACTTGTTCTACATGGAATTAAACTATACATATAGCGATCTTGGTTGATTTGAATAGATTTGTCAAAAAAAAGTGAAAAATATTAAATTTTAGTGATAACAAAGTGGGGTAAAAAAAACGCCTTTTTGGCTTTCTGATCAACTTAATTGATGTTTTGGTATTGGAAGATCCGCTATAGAGTGAAGAGGAAACCATCCACTCATCCCCCCACATCGCAAGGTGTTGGGGGGAGTTTTTTTATTTGAATTGTAACAGTAACTCTATCCCCTCTCTGCTGATATGATATACTGTCATGTAGAATATTCGAAAGGTCCTTTCTCTTTATAAGAGAAAGGACCGGCAAATATGAACTAGGTGAGTATTATCTGCTTGTAAAGCTGTAGGTAAAGATTGACGCAAAAACATCACAATAAAACAATTTACTGCCCGAGATCAAGCCATAATCGTTGCTTTTTTCTTAATTTTCTGCTAAAATAAGCCGAAATCAAAAGTTTGTGTTGATAAACAAAAAGAAGATTGGCATTATGGTTTCAGTGGCTAATCAAATTAATAATAATCTATATATCTATGAACCAATTCGATTCTTTTACCCATTTCGCAAAGAATACTATCATCCTTGCTCAGGAGGAGATGAAAAAAATGAATGATGACTTTATTCGGTCTCATCATTTATTGTTGGGAATCTTGCATCAGCCAAAATCTGTTGGTTGTGCAATTTTGCGAAATTTTGGGGTAACCTATGAAAATGCATACCGTATTGCGGAAGAGTTTAAGAAGGAACCCAAAAAAGAGGAAGCTGGAAAAAATGATTCGTTACTTTCTCCGTTTGCTCAAAAAGCTATCGAAATGGCGGCTCGTACAGCACTGGAATACGGACATCCTCTCGTAGACTCTGAGCATCTGCTATATGCTCTTACTCGACAACGAGACTCTGGAGCAGTGCTTATCCTGGAATCACTTATGGTAAAAACTGAACATATCCATGAATATCTGGAAAACTTGTTTCAACAAGGTCCTTCAAAATCTTCCGGTGGTGGCTCTGCTGTGATGGCACCACCAAATTCTTCTGCTATTGAATCACTTCTTCATGGACTTCAGGGGATATTTCTTGGGGCTTCCGATGAAAAAGGTGGTAGTAGTTTTTCTCAGTCCGAAAAAAGAACCGCTCCTCAATCTAAAAATCCAAAAAAGAAGAAGTTAGCACTTGATTATTTTTGTACTGATCTAACAGAACAAGCAGAAGATAAAAAACTAGATACTATAATCGGAAGAGACAAAGAAATCGCGAGAGCTGTACAGATTTTATCTAGAAAGACAAAAAACAATCCTATACTACTAGGGGATCCAGGAGTTGGAAAAACGGCTGTCGTAGAGGGGTTGGCTCAAAAAATTGTAAGTGGAAACGTTCCGGATTGCTTACTGGACAAACAAGTGTATTCATTATCTATGTCCAATTTGGTTGCTGGTACCAAATATCGAGGTGAATTTGAAGAACGAATCAAGCGAATCATAGAAGAAGCTTCAGCAAAAGAAAATGAAGTCGTACTTTTTATAGATGAATTACATACTATTATTGGTGCGGGATCTGCAGAAGGCTCGTTGGATGCAGCCAATATCCTTAAACCGGCACTTTCACGTGGAACAGTTCAAGTAATCGGTGCTACTACTATGGATGAATATAAAAAATATATAGAAAAAGATGCCGCTCTGTCTAGACGATTTCAAAATATTGATGTTCCTGAACCTACCATAGAAGAGAGCATTGAGATATTAAAAGGAGTGAGGCCTCATTATGAAAAATATCATGCCGTTAAAATTACTGATGAAGCTACAGAAGAGGCTGTTAAATTATCTGCCCGGTACATTAACGATAGATTTCTTCCAGATAAAGCATTTGATGTTTTGGATGAAGCATGTGCACTAAAATCAACGGCCAGTCGTCAAAATGGAAAGGCTATTCGCGATCTTCGAACAAAACTTTCTGGCATAGTAAAACAAAAAGAAGCAGCGGTGGTTTCGCAAAATTATGAAAAAGCTAATCGATTACATCAAGTAGAACAGGATCTAGAAGAAAAATTACAAGCAATGAAACTACAAAAAGTCGATAAAAAATCCGTAAAAAAAGTGAATGCGAAAGATATTACCCAGATAATTGAACAAATGACTGATATTCCGGTTTCAACTCTTGGAAGTTCGGAATTGGAACAGCTCAAATCAATGGAACCATCACTTAACAAAAAAATAATTGGTCAAGAAAAAGCGGTTAGTGAAATCAGTAAAGCGGTAAGAAAGTCCCGTGTGGGGATTCAGAATCCAAACAGACCATTGGGGGCATTTCTTTTCCTCGGACCTACTGGGGTTGGTAAAACTGAACTGGTAAAACAATTGGCTTCCGAAGTTTTTCATTCACCGGAAGCTTTGATAAAGATGGATATGTCCGAGTTTTCTGCAGGTCATTCCGCAAGCCGACTTGTCGGTGCGACTGCTGGATATGTAGGATATGAAAAAGGAGGAGAACTCACTGACAAAATCAGACGAAAGCCGTACTCTGTTGTTCTTTTTGATGAAATTGAAAAAGCACATAAAGATGTACATAATATGTTATTGCAAATATTAGAGGACGGAGAGCTCACTGATGGAAAAGGACGAAAGGTTTCGTTTAAAAATGCAATCATTGTGCTCACATCAAACGTCGGAGCTGAAAGATTTCAGCAACAAGCAAATGTTATTGGGTTTTCTGATACCAAGACTGATCTGGCTGAGCACGAACATGAATTTGAGATCGTGAGCGGTGAGGTGCTAAATGATTTGAAAAAGACTTTTTCTGCTGAGTTTATTAATAGATTGGATGCTACTGTTATCTTCAAACCATTAAATAAGGAGTCTATCAAGAAAATCCTTAAACTCCAGGTGGATGAGCTACAAGAGCGGCTTAATGAAAAAAGAATTACTCTTAAGTTGGGAGGATCATCTTTAAACTATTTGGCAAAGATTGCTTATAAGCCGGAGTATGGAGCTCGTGAAGCGAGGAGAGTGATTTCTGATCGAATAGAGATGCCTTTGGTGGAGGAATTGATTTCTGGAAATGTGAAGGAAAACGCAACCTTTAATATCAAGTGTTCTAAAAATAAGGAGGTTTGTTCATTTGAGAAGGTTTGAGTGTAAACCATCAGCAAAATCCAATCTTACCAAGCATGGAAAAAACGACCTGCGTTTGCAGGTCGTTTTTTTCTTGCTTATTTACTCCTTCCATCTAGTCTAGGGATTTGAGGTTATGGATAATTTCTTGAATTGGCTGAGACTTCGGCTCTATCCGGTTCATGCTCTTGTAGTTCCCTAAAGGAAAAGCACTAACAGGAGTTGAATCAGCCCAATCATCCAAAGCTGTATAAAATGCCACGATGGGACTTACAAGCCAGTGAATAACTCTCAAACAGAAGAGCTGAAAACAAATGCTTCGTTTCTTTTTCAGATTGATTCTAGCCCATTTCTCTACATATATAGCAGTTGGAAAGAGTACCGTCCAAAAAGCCATTATCCTAAAAAGCAAAAAGAGCATAATCCCGCCGATGAAAGGACCTATCCAAAAATCCGATGGGTTGGAAGTGATAGGCAATATAACTGAAAGCACGATTACCAGACTAAATATTGTCAACATCAACTTCCACATCTCAATGAAAAAGAAGGCCTCATTCAGTGTTTTTAAAAGAGAACGACGCCAGACAGAAAACCCTGTTTTTTGCTTTGGAAAGCCTACGTAGACCGTAGTAAACCCAACCGAGAGGATCACAGAAACGCAGATCAGTATTCCAATAATGGTAGGAAGAAGTGATATATCCTTTACCTGGAAAGCCACACTTAATATAGATCCTTCCACAGATGCAATGAGTAGGATCATGACACCAAATCCTATTCCCTTTCCTGTATTGTAGATGATCTTCCAGAACCAGCGAATCGCAACATTCATCAGTTGTTTCATAATTCAATCTCCCGTAGGTTTTCATGTGTACAAATTAGTATTTCTACTAATCTGCTGAAGGAATGAAAAAGAACAAGATCAGTCAATGATTATTATCAATTACTTGATATCACATTGAACAGCTTTCTTATGTCACAACTTGCAATATTTGTCAATATTTTTTATCGCAATCTCGCACACACTAATGCAAAACCTGTAAGAAACCCTTACAAGTTGCTACTTAACCGCATCATAAAACGTCATTTCCCAAAAGTCGAATTGGGTAATTCCTTTTTTCGTGTGCTGGGAAGTGTTGAGTATAAGAGAATGTC
>CAZQFO010000147.1:0-4770 GCA_964592695.1 uncultured Candidatus Peribacteria bacterium | reverse complement strand
ACATGGAGATTTAGCTGAGGCCGTGCTTCGATTTGTTCCCAAAAGTCGAACTAATGATGTTATCGTTTTTGATCCATCTGATAGGGATTTTCCCGTTGCATTTAATATGCTGGAAGGAAAAAATAAAGAACAAAGAGGGCTAGTGGCATCAGGACTAATCGGAGTGATTAAAAAGTTGAATATAGATTCTTGGGGACCACGACTCGAACATTTTTTGCGGAATACAATTTTAGCGCTTGTCGAAGCTCCAGACACAACCATGTTGGGAATTTCTCGAATGCTAGTCGATAAAGAATATCGACAAAAAGTACTCCATTTTGTTGAGGATCCAATGGTAAGGAGCTTTTGGGAAACTGAGTTTTCTGCTTTAGCTCCGCAAAAATTAGCAGAAGCCGTCGGACCGATTCAGAACAAAGTTGGGCAATTTCTCTCGACTCCGGTAATTCGAAATATCGTTGGTCAGGCTAAATCTACACTGGATTTGCGGTTTGCCATGGATACAGGGAAAATCGTGGTAGTCAATCTATCTAAAGGAAAAATTGGAGAAGATAATTCATCAATGTTAGGATCGCTCCTCATTACAAAATTTCAAATTGATGCGATGAGTCGGGCAGATGTCGCTGAAAAAGATCGTCCAGATTTTAATCTATTTGTGGATGAGTTTCAAAATTTTGCAACTGACTCGTTTGCTACGATATTATCGGAGGCACGTAAATATCATCTAAGCCTCACCATGGCGAATCAGTATGTGGCACAGATGTCTGACGAGGTAAAAGATGCAGTTTTTGGAAATGTGGGAAGTCTCGTTTCCTTTCAGGTCGGATTTGATGATGCAAAAGTTTTTTCAGATCAATTTGATGAAGATATTGTAAAACCTATAGATTTGGTAAATATGCCAAAATATCATGTTTATAATAGAGTTTTGGTAGAAGGGATGCCAACACCAGTATTTTCTGGGAAAACGCTCGCTCCACCAGAATTACCGAGTAATGAAGAAATTGATGCTCGAGTAGAAAAAGTGATTCGATTTTCACGTCAACGATATGCAAAACCTCGTAATATTGTAGAAGAAAAAATCAGTCGTTGGACGCGACCGGAGGGGGATAAGAGAAAGGCTGGTGGGAAAGGCCCTTAATCAAATGAAGGTGCTTTTTAGTTGATTATTCTTGGTTCCCAGTTTATTGTTTTCTTGATGGATAAAGAAGATTTGATTATTAGACTCTTAGAAGAAATGCGTTCAGAAATGAATCGACGTTTTGATGAAACAAATAAGCGTATTGATGACTCAAATAAACGTATTGATGATTCAAATAAGCGCACTGATGAAATTAAAGATGAATTACGAGAGATAAAGCAAGATTTGCGTCTGGATTCCAGAAAACTTGAGCAAGTATACGAAGCTCGTGAACATGTAAAAGTATCTTTTGGATGGCAATGGGGAATGGTTAGTTTATTTATTGCAATTGTAGCAGCGGGAATTACTAAGATTTTTTCTTAGGGTTCTGGAAAAAATAATGTTTTATCGCTCTTTTGAGTCTCTCATTTCTATCCGAATTGGAGTTCCAAAAAAACCATACTTTTCGCGTATTTTGTTTTCCAAGTATCTTCGATAGCTGAAATGGAATGCATCGGTATTGTTTACGAAAAATATAAATTTTGGTGGAATTACGTCTACCTGAGAAACATATTTTATTTTTCCTAATCTTGTTCCGACAGAAGGTGTCACATGACCATAAAAAATCTCAGGAACCCATTTGTTTAGTTCAGCAGTTGGAATTCTCTTTATTTGTTCATTACTGATGGCTTTGGCAGAGGTCAGTATTTCTATGATTCCCTTTCCTGTTTTTGCGGAGAAAAAAAGTACCGGAGCCCATGGTAAAAATGATATTCTTTTATGCAGATAGGATAGATACTTCTTTCGAATTTTTTCTATACTTTCTCCCCACATTTTGATTTCATCTACCTCTCGTTCATCTGCATCATTCTTGTTTCTAGATTGTTCACGAACCAGATCAAATTTATTGACTCCAATAATTATGCCTTTTCCTGCTTTTACTACTTCCCCTGCAATTGCTAAATCCTGATGAGTAACGCCTTCTAGAGCATCTATCATAAGGATACAAATATCAGCCCTTTCAATTGCTTTGGTGGTTCTTACTGATGACCAAAATTCTATTTTTCTGCCTAGTTTTCCCTTTTTTCTTAACCCTGCTGTATCGAGAAAAAGGTATTCCTGTTCCGATTCATCTGTATATTGAGTGTCAATCGTATCTCGAGTAGTTCCTGGGATATCAGATACGACTGATCGTTCTTTTCCGACAAAAGCATTAAGTAATGAGCTTTTGCCTACATTTGGTCTTCCGACAAATGCTATTTTAAGTATATTATTTTCATCTACTTCTTGAGTTTCTTCTTTTTTAAACCCGGATTTGTTTAAAATTTCTTCTACTTCTTCATGAAGTGCCCAGATGTTTGTATAGTTTTTGGCTGACAATGCGATAGGTATCCCCATGCCGTGTTCGGCAAATTCTAGTACTCGATTATCTTGTCCATCATCGATTTTATTGGCAACAAATATAACTGGTATTTTTGATTTTCTTAGTTTATCTAATATTTTATGATCATCGGATGTAAACTGGTTTTTTCCATCTATGAGAAAAATGATCAGATCAGCATTATCAATCGATAATTCCACTTGTGTTTGGACTTCTTTTTCTAGGCTTTTTCCCGAAAAATCAGTAAGTCCAGCCGTATCTACAAGCCAAAAAGGAATATGTTCCTGAAAAGAAACCATTGCCATCAAGCTATCACGAGTGGTTCCAGAGACGTCGGAAACAATAGACTTTCTTTCCCCAATAATAGCATTAAAAAGAGTGGACTTCCCTACATTTGGACGACCGATAATGGTAACTATGGGGGTGGAGGTTTGCATTGAGTTTGCACCATACATATTTAAGTTGCTATTACAAGCCATTTGCGAATTACATAATATGCTTTAGAAAGAAATCAATTTTTCTTGAAAACACAATCTATCTGTGCTATAATGAATGGATTTGTATTATATCTGTAATTGTTATCAAATGGCAACAAATCTAAATAACCAAACACCTACAAATACTCCTAAAAACGAAGAAGTATTATCATCGACTTCTTCTCCAGAAGTTTTGGAAACAGCCAAGACGATTTCTGAAACTGAAGAATCTATGGAAGAATTAAAAAAAGAGATGGCACTGACTAGAGGAAATCGTAATAAATTAGAAGTATTTAAGGAACACATTGACACTGAATTTAATGAGATTCACAAAGAATCAACTCAAGAAATGAAAGAAATCTTGGCACGCAATTCGTATTTGTGGGAACACATAAAAGAGGCAATTGAAAACAAAGATGAAGAACGACTTACAAAACTAATCGAGCAATTATATGCACAGGTCGATAAAAAACACGGTACTGAAAAAAAAGCATATGCACTGGGAGAAAAGACGATGGAGGGGATTACCAAATGGGGACAGGATCTAGGGAACGATATAACAAATGGCATGGAAAGAGCAGAAAAAGAACCCTGGACAATGGGAACGAAGGGGGTTATCGCCGGAGGATTAGGTTACTGGGTAGGAAAAAATGCAGAAAATAAGCCAGCTGGAGCGGCGGCAGCAGCAACAACAGCTTTAATTCTCCTAAATTTAAAAAGAGCCGGAGAGGCTTTTCAGGGGGCAGAAGGTCTAGCATGGGATGGAATTGATTACTTAGGAAATCTAGCTTATTCCGAAGAGGAAAGAGAAAGAAGAAAGAAAATGTCTCATCTTGAGAGAAATATCTCAATTAGCGGAGTTTGTAAAGGAGCCGTGTTTGTATGGGTAAATATGGTCGCAGCAATGACTATAGTAAAGGCATATCGTCATAAATTTCCGGAAAAAGCGAAACCAAATGAGGAAGTTATCAGTATAAAGGAGAAGAAGAAATTTGAAAAAATGGTAAAAGATAAAAATTTTAAAAAAATATTTGAGGCACAAGGAACACTAGATCCATTATTAGCAGCGAAATTAGCCAAACAAGGAAAGCGAGATAAAGGATGGCTAGTCAATAACGGCATTGTCAGCCCTTATCAAATTAGTGCATTAAAAAGAGCGGCAAAAAGCCAAAGAGCAGGTCTCTGGGAAGAGGAAACGAAAAAGAAACTATGGGAGGATATAGTAAATGACGATAAAAATGGCATGAGAGATAAAATCTGGAAAATTGCAGAAAATGAAGATGCCGGGAAAGCAGATAAATTATATTTTAAATTAAAGGAAGGTGGAGTAAAAAAACTGAGAGAGGATCTGGATGGAATCAAGCCGGATACGACAGGAAAAGGTAGAATAAAATCTGCATTAGCTATAGCTAATGACAATCGTCGAGGAAAAAGGAAGAAGCTGTCCGAAAGTTACACATTTACCTATAAAAAGAACGGTACAAATGAAAAAATCGAGGTTGAGGAAATCCAGAGGTCAAGAATTACTGCAAAAATAAAAGGAAAACCTATAAATTTTACCGGAAAAGAAAAATTGGCTAATGGGAATTCAGATAGAGTGACGTATTCTGTTTATGAAAAGAAGGGAGTGTTTTATCTTTCTCAAAGAACAGGAACTACTGTAGTAGGTAGACCAAAAACTGTTAAATTAAAAAATATTGAGGCAACTACATAATGGCTCTAAGGGCTTGGGAAAAAATAACATTCTTTCCAATTTCATCATAGCTTCACATCATCTAAATTTCTAAAAAAGTCTCAAC
>CAZQFO010000146.1:0-4782 GCA_964592695.1 uncultured Candidatus Peribacteria bacterium | reverse complement strand
TTTCGAGTATAAACTCCAATCCGATACCGAGATAGTTCGTTGTCCATGATGATAAAACTAAAATGGGTAACTCTGGCACTCTAACATCAACCATTGAAGACTAATTGTTAGCAGAGTTACCCATCATAGGTAACAATAAAAATCGTCTTCTTGTAATTTGGAGATGTAGAGTGCTTTTTTATTATTATTTTTTCTGTAGATAGTTCAACTTAAATTTAGAGCCTAGATCCGTTTTAAATGCTAACATGCTACTTTCCTTGGATTCCTATCTGTTCTGCAACTTAAGCAGGTAGCATTTAGCATTTCTAATGCTACTCAAAACGCTACTCAGAGAAACAGCTGTTAAACCAACGTCTTTCTTTCAATTCAGAAGCATTTGGGCATTTGTTTCGGAGAGCAACCTTCAGGTCTTCAAATTGAGATCGATTTATTATGTCTATAAGTTTTTCTTTCTTAGGCTTCCACACCCTGTGTCCTTTTTTTTCTCCAGAGGTTACTTGTTCTCGATCAGTATTTTCATCAACAAGCCGATGACTCTTAAATAATTTTCCAATACTTTGCGGTGTAGGTTTGTATTTTTCTTCCTTAATTTCCATTTCTTCTATCAAGAAATCTTTTACGTTCTGGGCATTAAGAACAATATAGTCGACAGACTCCTCTGATATTTGGATTAGTTCTACGATGTATTTGAGCGTGAAATAAAATCTATCATTGTCTTTACTGGTTTCTTTTTCAAAATTTTCTTTATTTACAAAATATGTGCGGATTTCATCTTCTCCTGTGAAATACTCATGGATTCCGCAAATTATTGATCCAACGTCAGAAGGCCTTCCATATAGTTCTTTGTTTTCAAACCAGTCTTTATTTTTTTCAATTGACTTGATCAACTCTCGCCAGTTAAAAAGACAAAAAACAAATAATTTATTTCTTATTTCTTGAAACTTTCTTTCATCCTCACACCCGATAGTGAATACGTTTTTAACTTTCTTTTTATTTTTGACTGTATGGATCGTGATACAGCGAGAAAGAAATGAACCATCGAAATTAGTTTTATTTACTGAGAAACTCTTTGTTCCGAAGGTATAAAAACGCTTCTCCTGATCTTCTACGTTTTTTTTACCCATATCTACGATCACGTACGTTCCATTCTTAGAAAATCCTGTATTCAAAATACCAATAGCTATTTTTTTGTCGTCCTTGTCCAACTTATCAAATTCATCAATATTTTGTGCTGCTTGGAAATGATGTATATTTCGTACCATTGCTGGCATGCTTGTTTTACCAGAAAAACTTCCATTATATTGCAATAGAGATAGCAAAGTTTGAAGCGTAGATTTTCCAGTTCCTGCTTCTCCATCTAACAGAATATAAAAAGTTCGTCCGATAGCACTCAATATGTAGGAATGCACAATATTTACTGCAATAAAGTATAATTCTTCGTCACAATAAAAATCATAGTATTCCAACAACAGACCTATTAATTCTTTGTATAGAGTCTTGTGTGGCATTTCTCCGTCTAAAAAACGTTGTACAGATTCTTTATTTGGACGGTTTATATTTTTGGGGGAAAGGATTGGTGTTTTGAGATGATATTCTTCGTCTTTAAATTTAAAAGAACCTTCTTTGTTTTTACTAAGTTTTATTTCTTCGAATTTCCCATTTGAAAACAAAACTAAAGCCAAATCCTTTCCTATCGAATAAGAGTGAAAAAATATATCATTACCGATTATGTCACTTGAGAAAACAGAATTTGATGGAGGCTTGTTTAAGTAATTTTTTAGTGACTCACTTATATTACGATCACCCGATTTTCCTGAAGTTTTATGAACTTTTTCTCTTAATAATATAAAGTTATCAACAGAACTTAGTTCTTCCTGAAAATAATCATTCACATCGCCCCTATCTTTGAAATTACTTAGCCATTGTATCTGGTATATTTCCAAATTTGGTAGTTCGGTACTAAGTTGCTCAATAATTTTTTTTGCTCCACTACGCCCTGCCTCATCATTATCAAAACAGATAGTTACTTTTTTTAGATCTTTGAAATAATTGCACCAATCTTTTTTAAAAGTTGTAGCTGATGGCATCCCAACACACAAAATTCCGTAAGATATTAAAGTTAGGGTGTCTGTTTCTCCTTCGGTAATAAATACCTCGTCATTGTTTCCTACCAGGTTTTGAAGTCGGAAAGGTAATGTTTCAATCCCACTTGGAGAGAAAACTTTTGGAACATCTTCTTTCCCCCATGATCTATAGCGGAAATAAAGTGGAGTATTATCTATCTCAAAGTAAGGGAGAAATATTTTTGCCTTCCCTCCTGTTTCTTTACTACTTCCAAAACCTATTTTGCATTCAACCAAAACTTCTTGTGATATGCCTCGAACTTTAAAATACTTTATAACCGCTGGAGAGTTTAATAACTGTTGATGGTACTTGTCTACATCCTTCTCTGTAATTATAGACGGTTTCTTTGTTTTCTGCGGTGTGTTGTGTTTCTTTTCTATCAATAAACTTGTTCCTGAAATTCGTTCAGCAATTTTAAGTACTTCTGGGAAATCCCTTTCACAATCTAAGTTTTCTTTAAATGCGATAAATGTGAATACATCTCCTGCTTTGCCACAAGAGTGACATTTAAACTGTTTATAACCAAAAAAACTACATGATGGAGTTTTATCTTCATGCATTCCAAATGGACAAGAGATGTTCTTGTTTTCGCCACGATAAGTGATTAGATAGTGTAGACACACTTGTTCCCAAGTAAGTGTATTTCGGATTCGGTCTTTAGCATCATTGTACATATCGAATAGAATTAAGCATTAAATTACATTTGGTTTTCCTTGTGCAAGTTGCCCCATTGTTAAAAGGTCAATTGCTTTTCCTTCCGATTCTTTCAGAGATAAATCGATTCCCAGCTCAGTTTGGTAGAGCTGTTGAAGTTCGATTATCGCTTCTTTTGGAAGTTTCATTTTTCTGAGTAAAGGCGATTCTTAAGTAGTTTTTGGTGCATAAAAACAATTTGCGGATCGAGTTTTATCTCTCCTGCATAAATAGATTTAATTGCCCCCTCTAATCCATGACCTCTCTCGATACAAAACTGTACTCGTTGAGGATTAGATCGATCCAATGATGCGACTCTGAACCCCAAACAGCATAAAATGACTGAGAGTTGAAAATTAGAAGTGGCGAAATACTTATCTTTCATTTTTATACTCACAGTATCCCATACCAACCTCGCCGTTTTCTCGCCCTGCAAAATCAATAAAAAACATATCTAAATATACCAAGAAACCGCTTATACAAAGCGGTTATAAAACCTCGCCTCATGTGCGAGGTTTCTCTATTTTGCGGCGAGGTTTTAATCTAGAAAGTAGCCTCTTCCTCTTTCAGACCTAATGAAATCGATTCCAGCATATTTTTTTAATCGATTTACTGTTCTGTATAACACATCATCACATTTTGCTTCAGAGTACTCCATTTCTACTTTTAAATTATCTTTATTAACAGTCTTTCCATTGTTTTTAATAAGTAGACCCAAGAAAATAATATCTCCCCTTCTTAGTCCGTCCCTTTCACTTCGTAATGTGATACCATTGAATCGAATCCTAGGAAAATCTCCATTGTATATAGCTTTCAGATTTCTTTTTCTATATTCGTATTCTGGGGGGCTTAAGATTATGTCTTCTATGTCATTGCTTTCCTCCACATAACTGCCTTCTGCATTGGAAGGGATAACTTGTTCTAACCTTTCTTTATCGATTCTTACTTTTATTTTTCCTTTATATTGAACATCTGTTGTTATTTGGTTGTAAACAATTCCATCTTCCTTCTCAAATCCGAACGATGGAAAATCTACATCTAGCTTTAAACCAAAAAATATCAGAGTACCTTTTTGTTGAAACCATTCCAAAATAATTCCTAAAGTTAGTTCTTCTGCTTGAGGGATTGTTTGAACATCTAGATATATCCACTTTCCACCTCCGTATCTAGACCAAATCTTTTAAGTACTCTCCAAATACTCTTATTTGCTCTTCTGGAACAAGATAATTCCTTCCAGAATCATAATAATCAATTCTTCCATCTCTCCAATTAGACAACAACTGTCGTTTTGCCTCTTTTATTTCAGGAATCTCAATAGAAAAATTATAAAAGGTTATGTCTATTACTTTCCCTGGTTTTTCCCTTTGAAGATAAGTAAATAGTCCAATAAGTGATCGAAATAAATTGGATAAAGAAGCAAAATCTCTTGAAGAAAAACTGAAGGCTTTACTTCCCTTCGGTTTATAGTTCTCTCTAAAACGGGATTTCTCAATTGATGAAATGATATTATTACGATTCAGAACTTGATTATCTGAACCAACTTTTTTTGTGTCTACCTTATTCTTCTTTAATACTTCATAGACAACGCATCCCTCAAAGTTCGTATCACAAACTCCAAATAAAAATAACAGACTATCCAAAAAGTATATCCAAGACTGCTCATGCCACCCTTTATCATTATATCCAATATCCACTAGTTTTTTAATTTCTCCCCCCAAAGGTTCTGGTCTGTTTAAACTCGCCAATGAAAAGGTTTGTTCAATTTTTTCGGAATTTCTTAAACATGAAAGAAAATGAGAATCAAACCATGCAGAAATAGGTGCAATTTCATCTCCTACATCTACATTATCACCACCGACAGAATATGCCTCTTCTAATGCAGAAAAAAAGTAGAGTGTTTTTGCATAGAAAGCGTAGTCTTTTTCCCCATTTCTATGTTGTGGAATAAAATCACGATAGATCATT
>CAZQFO010000145.1:0-4825 GCA_964592695.1 uncultured Candidatus Peribacteria bacterium | reverse complement strand
ACGGTGATTTGATAGTTAGAGATGGTTCTGTTGGGGAAACGAGAATGCTAATCGACCAAAACGGCAACGTGGGCATCGGCACGACGAGTCCGGGGGAGAAGCTTACCATTAAAGGAAACATAAAACTTGAAATTGATGATGAGACAATAGAGGATGGACTTATTGGTGAACGTTTTATTTATCCTACAGCCAGGGGCAAGGCCAGTTCAGCTGGTGGGGCCATAAAGATTGTGGTAAATTCTGGTGCTTGGGACAGGGGTCTTCAATTTGGCTTAGTAAATAATGATGGTGGAACTGCTAGTTTTACCCCAAAGATGACAGTAGATGGATACGGCAACGTCGGTATAGGCACGACGTCTCCGGAAAGTAAATTACAAATAGGAGAACAAAATAATACTGTACATGAGTATTTGCAGTTAGACACTGGTACAGGTGCTCCAGGAAGCGGAGATTGCGATGATGATGCAGAAGCTGGAAGAATGTTTTATGAGCACAGCGGAAATGTTTTACATATTTGCAAGGGAGTGGATGGTTGGTCAAGTATAAGTACTCCTTAGTCCTAAATGAATTTATTAGTGAGGGGGATTTTGCTATTTCTTTTACGTATTTATATAGCATTATATAATGATAAAATGCAATAACGAATGCCCAAACGTTCCAATCTCAAATCAAAATACATATGAAGACGAGTGAACCATGTTTACAATCATGCCAATCCTCTAATTTGTTAACCCCCGAGATTCTCGGGGGTTAACAAATATCAGTAGTTATGGGAGATGATAGTTGATCTGTTAAGGGTTCTGGAAAAAAATAAAATCCCCAGATTTGATAGGATTTTTGCTTCGTATTCGAGGAAGGAAAGTTGAGTCATATTGGTAATATGTCGAAACTTTGCTGACGACCTGTCCGCCGAAGCTTATTTCATACTGGACGTATAGCGAAGGAGGAAGAAGACGAACAAAAAGACATCAAAATGGGTTATTTTTTTCTAGATCACTAAGATGGTGTACTCGTCTCGGAAAATAGAAAAATGATTTTTTTCCTCTATCATTTTCATTTTTTTTATTTTTTAATTCTTAATTTTTCATTTTTAATTCCGCATAGCGGTATGTTCGTACTGTAAAATAATTTGCATTTCAAGCATAAATCATGTATAATGGTCCGATCAAATCGTACCACATGACAAAATCAAAAAAATCAGAATCGAAAAAAGGGATACTAGATTATCCCAAAAAAGCTCTTGACTTCATACAGAATTCAATGGAATACGGAAAAACCATCAAGGAAATTATTATTATAGGAGTTTCAGTGTTCGCACTTTTTGCAACAGATGTACCAAAAGATGTGGCGAATTCAGCAGTCAAAATTAAAGACAGAATTGTAGAAAAAGCTGATCGCGTCTATAAAGCTGCATCTGCTGAGATGCCAATACGCGTAGCTCCAAAACCACGAGCAGTAAAGTTGCCTCGGATCAAGGAACAACCAGACGGATCAATTCATCGACCTAGACCACGAATTTCAAAAGCTCCAGAACAAAAATCTCTACCGGATTATCAGAGGCTGATGCAACAAGGTATAAATACTGACATGCTAGAATCACTTCGTGAATTACAACAAAATAGTGAAATATCAGAGACACAAGAAAGACCAAAGATTATGCGGAGATAATCAGGGCTTGAGAAAAAATAAATTTAAGAAGTAGTCAGCTAACTTGAGAAATCACAAAAACTCAATTTTACCTAATAAAAAAGTTGACAATTGGACCCAAATTAAAGAGAATCCGCAAGCTTCGAAGTTTGAAGCGAAGATTTTTATCGCAAAATATCATGATTGGGCCAATTACAAGATTTGTACAAAACGCATTTAACGAACTAAATAATGTTACCTGGCCGACTCGGACTCAGGCGATACATTCTATGGCTACGGTCTTGTCTATTATGTTTATCGTGGCAGGTTTATTAGTATTCATCGATTACGTATTAAACCTTGTAATTCTAGACTTCCTTCGTGGTACAATAGCTCCATAATTTTCAAAAAGTGAATCCCAGCTTATCTCATGGCAAAACAAGATCCTACAATCGGTCGTCACTGGTACGTGATTCATACCTACTCTGGGTATGAGGATGCCGTAAAAAAAGCTCTCGAGCAACGTATCGAGTCAATGGGGATGCAAGAGTATATTTTTGACGTGGTAGTACCAAAGGAAAAAACAATAGTGGTAAAAGGAGGAAAGCAAGTAGTCGAGGAAAAAAAACTATTTCCTGGATATGTGTTAGTAGATATGATCGTGACGGATGCTTCATGGTTTGTGGTAAGAAATACACCAAATGTTACTGGTTTTGTCGGCTCAGGAAACACACCGGTTCCGGTTCTTCCAGAAGAATTCGGTCACATAGAGAGAAGAATGTCAGCAAATGAGCCAAAAGCAGACATCCAATTGAGAGAAGGGGATTTAGTCTCTATAAAAGAAGGTCCATTTGTTAACTACGAAGGAGTCGTATCAAAAGTAGCTCCCACAAAAGCCAAGGTTACCGTCATGGTTTCAATATTTGATA
Source organism: uncultured Candidatus Peribacteria bacterium (assembly GCA_964592695.1). Lineage (GTDB taxonomy): Bacteria > Patescibacteriota > Gracilibacteria > UBA4473 > UBA4473 > CAZQFO01. The sequence continues at coordinate 2,270 of CAZQFO010000145.1, read as the reverse complement.
GAGAAACCCCAGTAGAACTAGACTTTACACAAGTAATGAAGAAGATTTAATAAAGAGAAGAATGAAACAGAGAAGAGAGAATAGTATTTTGATAAATGGCAAAATGATAAATGAAAAATTGAAGATAACTTTATAGATAGTTTAACTAAAATAATTTACTACTTTATTAGTTCTTAACTTGCGTTTGATATGCCTCCAAAAAAACCATTTGTATCCAAGTTTAAAATTCAGCTCAAAGCTGGTTCTGCTACGCCTGCTCCTCCGGTTGGTCCAGTGCTTGGACAGCATGGGGTGAATATCCAGGCATTTTGCCAACAGTTTAATGATAAAACTGCAGATCAAAAAGCAGAAGGGCTTACTATTCCTGTGATCTGTTACGTTTTTGAGGATAAGACTTTTGAAATGGAGTTAAAGACTCCTCCAGCTTCTGTTTTGATCAAAAAAGAACTAAAATTAGCAAAAGGATCAGCCACTCCAAATACCGTAAAAGTTGGAAAAATTAATCGGAAGCAGCTCGAATCAGTAGCTGAGAAAAAAATGGTCGATCTCAATGCAAACGATATGGATGCAGCAGTAAAGATTATAGGCGGAACTGCGAGACAGATGGGACTTGAAGTAAGCTATCAGTAATTTTGAAAATGAAAATAATTGAGGAAATAAAAGAATGAAAAAATTATTAAAATAAGAACCTCAAATCTCTGAAGGCGATGTTACATAACATCGCCGAGTAGGAAGTTGAGAGTGAAATTGAGAATTTTGCCAATTTTTATTTGAGAGTTAATTATGTGGGAGGGCTAAACACTCGTTAATACCACACTAAACTATGAAAAAACAATTATTTACACATTCGTTCATACCTGACAGACCTGTATCTGTACTTTTTACATTTACTTATTTATTAACCACTTTTTACAATGAAAAAATCTAAAAACCTACGAGCGGCTTATGACAAGCTTGATCGAGAAAGAGAGTATTCTCAAAAAAATGCAGTTGAATTTATGATCAAATTATCCAAAGTGAAATTTGATCCAACAGCAGAAGTTCATTTTACTTTAGGCATTGACCCAAAACATGCAGATCAACAAGTAAGGACTACTACATCCCTCCCTCATGGAACAGGGAAGACAGTTCGGATTGTAGTATTTTGTCCAGATGAGATGGTAAAGGAAGCAAAAGCAGCAGGCGCAATCGAAGCAGGAAATGAAACACTGATTGAAAAAGTTTCAAAAGGATGGGCTGATTTTGACGTCGCAGTAGCCACTCCTGATATGATGAAATCCATTGCAAAAGTAGCTCGGACACTGGGGCCAAAAGGATTAATGCCAAACCCAAAGGCCGGAACAGTGACTCTGGATGTAACAAAAGCCGTAAATGAATTAGCAGCAGGGCGGATTGAATTTCGAAATGATAAGGCTGGAATAGTACATACTATTTTTGGAAAACTTAGTTTTAAAGCTGAAAAATTAACAGAGAATTTGAACGCATTGATTCAGGCTCTAAAGGACGCAAAACCGAGTGGTGTAAAAGGGGATTACATCAAACAAATTACCATCAACTCTACGATGGGACCGGGGATTAAGGTTGAGTTTTAGTATTTTTTTTATTTTACTTGCATTTGTTGTTTATCCGTGATATTATACGGATAGTTTTACTTAACAGGAGATGAATACAGTTTCATACCAGCAAAATGAATTAATGTCTGCTACAGATGTAGCAAAGCGATTTGGGTCGGTATTGAGCCAGTTGTCTAAACATTTGGTTAAAAAGATTGGAGTTTTAAAGAATAACAAATTAGAAGCTGTTATCGTTCCAACCGAAGAATACAATCGTATGCAAAAAGCTTTGGATATTTTGGAACATTTAGAATTGGAAACAATGATCAAAGAAAGAAGAAAAACTCCTAGAAGTGAATATGTGGATTTTAATACGGTTTTGAAAAGGAATAATATTAAATTAGGGCTTGGGAAAAAATAAGTTTTCAAGTTCGCATAGATTTGCATCAGATAGATTTATAAAAAATCGAAAGATATCGGGATATGTTGAGACTTTTTTAGAAATTTAGATGATGTGAAGCTATGATGAAATTGGAGAGGTTATTTTTTCCCAAGCCCTTAGATTGAAATGTATTTGGTCATATTTCATCCAGAAGCACTTATTGAATACGAGAAACTTGATGGCAGATGTAAAACAATTGTTGCAAAAAAAATTCAACAACTTTCAAGGAACAATAGCCTAACGGCGAAAGATTGAAATCTAAGATTTCAGCAATG
>CAZQFO010000144.1:0-4841 GCA_964592695.1 uncultured Candidatus Peribacteria bacterium | reverse complement strand
CAAAGACTTTTTAGACTTTTTTTGTGACTGATTTTAGTTTTCGGAGTGGACTCATGGTTTAGAATGGAGAGACGCTCTTTTTGAAACTCTAGTGGAAGGAATTGTTCATTTTAATGCTATTCCTACTTCAAATATCCACTTAGATTATGTTATTTGGGGAAACGTATGTTGTGCAATTCAAGAAGTGCATAGAGTTCGATATACACAAGAACTTCTTAAATATTGTAAAGGAAAATTAACGGAGGAATATTATAAATTATTAATCGATGCTATCTCTTTTCGAGTTAAACCTGAATGAGAAATTAAAAATTCCCTAAAAAAAAATTGTATCAATCTTTTCTGTAACTTATATACTGAAAACGGAAAAAGGATCTGGAACATTACCCTAAAAGGGAAGGCTTGAAATTCTAGAAATTTCAATCAACACTGCAAAAACTAGCAGCTACTCGCTGTCGTTTTTTTTCTCACTTCTCAGGTTCAATAGTCTCGTAGAGCTATTGAACCACAACTTATAAGATGTATACGAACATTCCAAATGCCAGATCAATGTTCCAACATTGATCCTTATTAGTTCATCCGTGCGGGAAATTCGTGTGTATTGTTTTCAATTTACCATAGAACCAAAAAGAGCATGGTAGGAACCATGCTCTGGCGTGTAGTTGTAATGGTTTCACGTATAAACAACATTTGACAGGAGAATAGCATGATTACAAAATCTTTACCAAGCTTTTTCGGTCACTACAAAAACCAGCCATTCCTCTCAAGTCCCATAAACAAGCTATCGGATTTTTAAAAAAAGGCCAAAAACGGCCTTTTTTTATGTTTCGAGTGTCGAACTTGGGTTAAGCTAATTAGCGATTTTAAATATACATGAAAAATGTCTAAACTCTAGTCAAGTTTTCCACCTCTCTTTTTATTCCCAACAATTAACTGAGAATTATTCATTCGAAAATTACTTTCGACTTCTTTTAGATCACGATTAGATCTTCTTTTAATCGATTTAATTAAATCAAGTAAATCATGTGAATAGAAACTTCTCCCTGATGCAAGAGCCTCTTGAAATTGTGACTCTTTATGCGAATTGTTACTAACTTCCGAATTATTTTTTTCTGTATATGTAGCTAAAATTTTAAGATATCTGGCATTAAAATATCTCATGTTTATAATGTGTGCTTCGAAATATTTTTCTGATTTTGAAAACCTGTGTGTGTCTATATCTATCAATGATTCTTGATTATTTTCATGTGATTCAACATCATCTTCCATGTAAGATTTATGTATTTCTTCACTATCAGAAAAATCTGGATCTATCAATTTAACAAACCGTTCCGAAAGACACCTATACTCGTAATACTGCCGTAGGAGTTTCTCTAAATAATCCGAAAATGGAGGTTCTTCCCCTAATTTAAGAAATTCTTCCAGTCGACAGATTTCCTCATATTCAAGAATGCTAATAACATCATCAATATTCTCATCATCGATGTGCTCTGGGATAGGATGTTTTTCAAAATCAATGATGCAATCAGGAGCAATCATAGTGGGAGTATGTAAAATTAGTGCAATATGTCAAATAGATAATTGACAAATGCAAAGATGTATCTGCAATTCTTTCTTTGATAAACCAATTTACTCAAATTTTATTTGAAAACATATTGACACAAAAGTCTTTATTTCTACTTTACGAGCAAGTACTAATTAACCTTATTTATCATGGAAACAACTAAATTACAACAAGTCGAGCCGAAAGCACTTACAGGAGCAGAAAAAGCAATTACATTACTCTTGTCTCTACCGGATGAACAGGCAAAAAAAATCATGGAAGGAATGAAGCCTGAAGAAATTCGAAAAATAGCTCTAGGTATTTCCAAAATTGGGAATCAACCTCAAGAAGTGGTATCTCAAGTAAGTGGTGAGTTTGTAGAACAAATGGAAACTGGATACGGAATTCGAGGTGGCTCAGGGCAAGCGTCAGATTTTTTGACACGAACATTGGGAAAAGAAAAAGGACGAGCTGCATTTTTAGACAGTCAAGGAGAACCAAAAGAAAAAACGGCTTGGACTATGTTAAATGGAATGCAACCAGCTCAAATTGCAGCTTATTTAAATAACGAGCATCGTCAGAGTATCGCTCTTATTCTCTCTCAGCTTGATGAACAATTATCTTCTATGGTGCTAGAAGCTTTGCCACAAGATGTTAGTGCAGAGGCAGCTTTAAGAATGGGAAGATTAAAACCATTGGCACCAGGAGCATTAGAGATTATTGAACAATCCTTACGATCTGAATTGGAAAAAATTGAAAAGCAACAAGGATTATATTTTCAAGAAAGCGGAGGAGGAGTAAAAAAAGTAGCAAACCTTCTTAATTTAGCATCTCCCGAAAAATCAAGAGAAATTTTGAACGCATTAGATGAAATTGATCCTGATTTGCATGAATCGGTAAGAAAAGAAATGTTCTTATTTGAAGATTTAAAACTGATGGATTCCAAAAGTCTTCAAAAATTAGTGAGAGAGGCCGTTGATGATGTTCTTTTGAAGGCTTTAAAAGGGGCAGACGAGAGATTAAAAGAAAAAATATTTGAATCTACTTCAGATCGTCATGCAACAAGACTTCGTGAGGAGCTTTCTCTGTTGCCACCAACACAGAGAAAAGATGTGGAAGAAGCTCAACAATCAATATTAAAACTAGCGAGAGAAATGGCGGCATCGACAGATGATAGGAGGAAGATAATGCTTCCAGGTAAAGGAGGGGATGATTTTGTCGTTTAAACTCTATCTCACCTACGGTCGTCTCATACTAAAAGCAAAATAAATTGTAGGGAGGTCGAAGCGAGAGTAACGAGCGAGACCTCGGGAAAATCGGCATTATTCCGAAGATCTTACTTTTAGATAGTACATCCATTATTGAGGAATCACTGCACAAAATTAGCATGAGACAACCCTGCTATCTCACCATCTCCAACATCCTCTGTTGCTGAGGAGACAATGCCTTGACAGCAATGGATTCCACAATCCCTTCCGGAGCATACTTCTCAAATGTTTTTTGTAACCCAAAAGATACAGCTGACCATTTACCAGCAGAAACAACTGCATCTTTGGCAATATTTGCCGTTGCTTTTGCAGCCTTGTTTGAACCTCTTACGGCTTTCCCAGCCATAAGCTTCATCCCTCTTTTGGTCAAATACCGCTTGAGGCCAATCTTTACCGCACTTCTAGCAGTAGTTGCTGCGATGAGAGAACTTCCTCCCGTAAAAACACTTCCAATAGCTCCAGCAACGAGAAAAGTATCACCTACGAAATTCACTCCAAAATCAATGCTCCGAGTCAACATCGGCTCATCCGTATCATTGATTAATCGATTAAAACTCCTCCAGGTACCGACTAGAGGGATGGCTTCAGTCAATGTATCAGTATCTGAAATAGTTTCTTTGAATGCCCCAAAACTTCCAGTATTTATCCCTTCCATTATCCCTCTGGTCAAGACTTCTACCACCATAACCTTTCCCGTAGTTTTTAATGATAATCCCGGGAATTTATTTTCTTTTACATTTCGTAAAAATTCTGCTTTTTGCGAAGCATTTTCCATCCCTTCTTTTGCAATTCCAGAAGTGATGTTTTGCATTCTTTTAAAAAACTTTTTTGGTGATAATTTTTTTTGGTGTTTCATTTCAATTATTTCATGCATTTGATTTCTATAAGCCTTGCGTAAACGTATCATTTTTAGAGATTCTCGTAGTGCCGGGTTTTCAGAAATTGTAGTTTTTACTTCTTTTGCTTGATGTACGTACTCTTTGAAGTTGCTGACTTTATTTTTTATATTTTTATTAAGTTTTTGAGCTTTTATATAAAGGTTTATTTCTCCTTCGTATTTCTTAACCATTTGCCATTTTATTCTATTCTCTGCAAGTTTTTTGAGAAAAACAAAAGGTCGAAAAAGAAAAAAACTTTCTTGAGTTTCTGCCCAGCTAGTGGAAGCCATTTCTTTCCAGTCAAATGCTTTTACTTTATGATATCCATTTTCATCAATTTCAGTAAAATCTTCAATAGTACTCTCAAAAACATCACGCAATTCAGCAGAGTTTCCTTCTTCATTTGTCACAAAACTTAATTTTTCTTTCGCTTCTTCCATCAGATTCAGACGATGTTTTAGTTGCTCATCATCTCCAGCTATATCGATAGTCCGAGCAAGTGCAGCTCGTTCCTTTTTGCTGTAATTTTTCCAATACGATTTTTCGTTCTCTTTACCTTTCTTGGCAGATTCATAACTGATTTTCCGATCGAGGATTTTTCGATCAGTATCTGTTTCTCGATCCACAAAACTTTTATCAATCATTTCTTTAGTAACTTTGCCTTTTTTATTGAGTATTTCAGGGGATTGTTCATGTTCTTCATCAAGTGGAATAGATTTTTTTAGCCCCGTGAGTTCCAAAAATGAGTTCATCCATCCATGGTTTTCGACTTCTTCGGTATTGGATTTGGTTTTTTGCATAATTCTATTTATTATAGCACGTTTAAAACAATAATACAATGAAAATAATGGATATGGGTAATTCCTTTTTTCGTGTGCTGGGAAGTGTTGAGTATAAGAGAATGTCTTAAAAAATTTTAAAAAAACACGTCATCCCGAATCTTCACCCTTCCATCTGGCTCCATAGTTTAAAAAATAAAATCAACTATCATCGCTGGCTCCATTGTCCGTAAAATACAAAATGTAAAACAAAGGAGGCTGTGGAGCCTTATCAGAACAGCAGACATAGCTCAATCATAATCATCTATTTCCAATATATCATTTTTTCTAAAATCCGGTTTCTTGCTGAACTGAATACCCAATGTTCAGGCAAATC
>CAZQFO010000143.1:0-4842 GCA_964592695.1 uncultured Candidatus Peribacteria bacterium | reverse complement strand
TCTTCTTTTTTGAAATCTTCGATTTCAATTATTCCTGCCGAAGGCTATTGTTCTCCCTAAATTAATTTTATAATTCATGAATATTACAATAACTGATATCGATCCTAGAGTAATTAATTTTACCAAAAAAAATCACATATCTCCTGAAGAATTTTATCAAAAAATAGGGGTATTGTTTTTAGAAAAAAGTGATTTTACATGGGAAGAGATCATTGATTTAAGTCAATCATTTAAAGAAGTTCGAGAAGGCAAAACACGAACAATTAATTCTTTTGGTGAGTTAAAAACTCAGCTTTAATGAAAATCGAATACACACCAAAGTTTCTAAAAAAACTTCATAAATATTCAATATGGAAGGACAAAATTATTTCTACTTTAGAACAATTTAAAATCAATCCTAATCATCCTGGTTTACGAATTGAAAAAATGAATCCAAAAACATCTTAATTTATATTCTATTCGGATAAATAAACAATTAAGAGTATCGTTTTATTGGGAAAAAGACCAAGTAATATTCCTTTCCGTTTCAAAACATTATGAAAATTAAACAGGCAAAAACCGTCCCTCCCTCGCATTGCGAGATGGGACGGTTTATTTTTGCACCCTCTTTTTTGGTTAGCTGAAAAATTGCCTTTTATCCCCACAGTCAATCGAACATGTAGAATCTCCTCCTCTTGCATTGTCCAACACAGAGTTGTGGCTTCACACTCGTCATCGATCTTCGGCCCAAGTCAATTCTGAAAGAGGGTCGGGCTGGAGAAATGGAGGAGGCCTTTCGAAGAGATTATAAACATTCATATACTCTCCATTCATTTTATCAATTTTGAGCACATGCAAATTTCTTTCATTGGTCACAGGTTTTATTTCTATCATTCCTTCAACTTCTACGAAATACAGAGATTCGGTCTCTTTCACGACCTGTCCCACTGAGTAAGGACCTCTGTCGTCCTTTTCATAAAACATCCACTTGATATATATGTCCTTCATAGCTATATTTATAGGGTCTACCTCTGACAATTTCAATATTGTTTTTCGTCCAGCTCTATCAATTGTGATTGAATGATTACCACTATACAGTTGATCTAATGGAATTTCCTGGATAAAAAACCCATTCTGTTTCCATATAGTATTTCCCACTGGCTTAACATCACCTATTTCAAAAGACATTTTTATGACTCCCTTCTCTTTCCGGCACAGACCCTTCTGTGCCGGTTTTCATTTCTGTTTTATGTCTACGCCACTTTCTTGCTCCGACACCCTTGACCATTTATGGGCTGCTTCCCCGGAGGAAAAAAAATACACGGTTCATTTTTGGTTGGTTCACATCCACAATCCCAGCACTGCCATAATTCGACATCCTCAGGCTCAAGTAACAAGTCTTTATCGCTTTCCATCCACGAGCAAATGGTTTTCCACATCTGCTCGACATTCCCTTTTTCCGAATCACCAGCCGTGTAGGGAACGTGAAAGTTTTCTTCCCCAGGAACCGTAGTCACATTCAACATAATCGTCATCGTTATTTCTCCATCTGCTGTTCGTTTGTAAAAAGGATATTCTCGTATTTGATCTCGCTCAGAGTCAAATATATGAAACAAATCCCCTCCTCCATAAGCTACCTGATTACTTCGCCAGGATTTTTGTAATATTGAATCTGGAGCTCCCCTTTCTCGAGCTTGATCCATAGTAAGTACTTCACAGTTAATAAATGTTCGAAAGGCTCCTCCGCAGGGTGCCGAACCTCCTATATAACACCCATCATAAACTACTGTCTCCACATGCCAAACATCTTCCATATTGCTCACTAAGTCTTCTGCAACATCTAGCTGTTCCGTTTTCCCATTTCGATAATGAATTGTTGTTATTTTTTGAACGTGACCCTTCACCTGCATTCTCCCCTATAAAATTAAACACCAGAAAAACATGATCGCTACGCGGAATTAAAAAATGATCCATCTTCGTTGCACTACGACGTGACAAGTAATAATGAAAGAAATGAAAACAATAACTGGGGAAAAAATCATTTTTCTATTTTTCGAGACGATAAGATTTACGAAGAGGGTGCGTCTGGACCGCTTGGTCCGAAACATAAAATTTCGGCCATACGATCACGCTCCTCCCCGTAATGCGATATGTAAAAGAACGATACGGAAATTTAATCATGATTTTGATCATGTCAAAAAAACTCATCAGATTTTCTTAATCTCAATATTTATCTCTAAACCCTACACCCACTTCCAAATAATCGAACAATGTTTCATTCTCCTCCTTTTTCCCAGCCCTTGCGAATAGCATAAGCTGCACAAAATAAAAATCCTATCATAAATGCTCCAAAAACAATTTTGTGAAGCAAAACATTAAAAATTCCTTTGCGATGCCAGTTTCCTTTTTTTTCTCCCATAATTTTTGCGTGTGGATTCTTTTCGTGCCATTCTTTTTTAGCTTTATAAGGGGACATGGCTTTTCTCGGAGGCAAATCACCTTGCTCCATCAGGATTGTTTCATATTCATGACGAATAACTTCCATGTCATTTAATAGTTCTTCAAGTTCTGCAATAGAAAGCTCCGTCATCTCATCTGGTGAAAATTCTTGAGATTTTTCCATAGAATCTGTAGGTTCAACTGATATAGGGGATTCCTGTGCAAATATGATACCAACGGATAAAAATAAACTAAAAATGAGAGCCGAAAGTGATTGTAAGATTTTTTTCATAGTCCTCTATTACATGTACAGGATATTAACATTCAGAATATTTTATACAAGTTTTAATCACTTGATTATTTTTTAAAATTCACAATACAACGTAAGAATTTTTTTTATAGCATTTCTAAAATTCGATAATATTAATTAAAAAATAATTCATGAAACTCTCTGAATACACATTTGATCAATTTAAATCTGACACTCAATCTGCATTATTGGATGATCGATTATCAATGCAATCAGATTTAGGGTTAGCTGTACGTAAACTATTAAGAGCTATAGAATTTGAAAAATCAAAAATTTCCGGTACCAGTAGAGAAATAATGAGGTTTGCGTTAGATGCTATAAATAATCCCACAAACAATATCAGGGATGTTCATAATCAGGTTGTAACTGAAACAGAAAACATAATTAATGATCATACCCCCCCTTCTTCAGACATCCCCATTAATAAGAAATTAAATTCTGCTTCTTCTATAGAGCAACTTGAACAAAAAAGACATAGTAAAAAAAACAGAAAAATTATTGACCAAAAAGAAAGAGAACTGAACAATAAAATGCAAGAAAAAACAATAATTCCATTTTCACTTTCACATCAACCGTCTGAAGAAAATCATCCATACTGGGAACATGGATGCCGAAAGAAATTAACCTTCGATGAATTCTTCTTCTTTTATTTCACATATTTCAAGGGAAATCCACAAAGTTATTCTCCAAAAAAATCTGATGAACTAAGTACAAAATGCAGATTTGAAAGAAAGATAAATGCAAGAGCCCATCGATCAAGAAAATTGCACAGGACATCCAAAACTCTCACTAAAGATCAAATCCGGAATATGACAGATAATAATTTTAAATGGGGAAAAAAAGCTGATGAAAAAATCATGGATATTGATGAATTTATTTTACTTTTTTTGAAATATGATAAAAAACCTAAAAACCACTCAAACCCCTATGACAAACTAATTCCTGAAGAAAAAATAGAAAGCCAAATCTACATGAGAGCTTCTTATTATCGTAGAGAATATAAAAAAGGCTCTCTCCATGAATCCGTAATAGATAAACTAAACACCATTGGTTTTGTTTGGGAAAAAAAAAGAATCTATGATCAAAAGCTAAATTTCGACGACTTCGTTGAACAATATGTGTCATATCAAATGCGCCCCAGACTTTTTAAAAATATTCCCAGAGACAATCTGACACCAGAACAAGTCCAGGAGCGACGAGTTTCGCAAAAAAAATATCACTTAATTCATGTAGAACAAGGACGAAAAAATGGAATTAAACTTTCATCTGAAGATCGTGCTATTTTGGAATTGGACTGTATGAATTTTCCTGATTTGAATCCACCGGAAAAAAAATAATTTAAACACAGTCTGATCATTCACTATCTACTCCCCTGGCCATCTCCGTTTCTTCCACTCTATTCAAATAAGTCTGCACTGCTTTTCGTTCTGAGGTAGTCAACTTCTCTGCAGCTTTTTGCATTTTCTTTTTACTAAACGAAGTTCCATCCATAAACCTCCTCCATTCTCCTCTCATATCTGGTACTTCATCATTATCATGACAATCACTACAGCTTGATTGATAAATTACTTCTCCTCTCTTTGCTGAAGTATCATCTGGAGCAAAAGCTGACGAATTAATTTCAACTGGAATCTTTCCAATGACTTTTGATCTGGATAAAAAATCTATATCCCCCGGTGTCATATCACATGCAATGCGATCCATCGTAGATTCTTCGGCAATACAATCATTTCTTCGACCTTCTAAATCAGTGATAATAGCAGTTGTCGAAACCCTAGATAAATCTCTCCACGGACCATCTGTATTATGACAAGAACTAGTGCAATTCACTCCTCTCATTCGAGATTCCATCGATACTTTTAACCATTTTGGCAAACTCGATGCATTTAATCGAGCAAGCTGATATTTTAAAAATCCACTGTCTTGATTTGGGACATATTCTCGATTAGTAGTCGGGGATTCAACTGGTGCATGCGGTCTAAATGCTGATCCGACTCCATTAATAAGTCCCATCACTATAACAGGTACTAATGTCGCTACGATTCTCACTGTTGTTTCGTTTTTTAGTATATCGGAATTTCAATCTTCTTCGTAAATCCTGTAAATGCAGCAGT
>CAZQFO010000142.1:0-4845 GCA_964592695.1 uncultured Candidatus Peribacteria bacterium | reverse complement strand
TGCCATATACATAGTCTGGGCGATCAGTGTTACACCTTCTCACAACAGAGATTGGAACACAAGTCAAGCCGTTCTTCCTTATTCGGAACTAGAAGGAAACATGCTCCATGTTCACAACATCCGGAATTTTTCATATCAATCTGTGGATGACCATACAGTGAATTACTACGATCAATCCTACGACCTGAATCAGCTAAAAGGTGTTAATTTTATAGTATCTCATTTTTCAGAGTTTGAGGGATTGGCTCATACTTTTCTCAGTTTTGAATTCGAAAATGGTCGTTATTTATCAGTTTCTGTAGAAACCAGAAGAAACAACGGCGAAGACTATTCACCAATCAAGGGGATTTTTAGAAAATATGAGCTGATTTATATTGTTGGTGATGAAAAAGATTTGGTAAAACTCAGAACAAACTTTCGGGATGAAAAAGTCTACCTATATCCAGGAGTAACTACTCCGGAAAAAGCAAAAAAACTATTATTATCTGTTTTTGATAAAATTAACAAAATCAAGCGAGAACCGGAATTTTATAATACGCTAACCAACAACTGCACAAATGCCATAGTAAGACATATCGAAGACATATCTCCTCGCAATATTCCATTTAGTTACAAATTACTTCTTCCAGGATACTCAGATGAAATAGCTTATGATTTAGGGTTGATTCCGACAGACATCCCATTGGAAGATCTTAGGAAGAAATACCAGATAAATGAAAAAGCAAAAAAATATGCTGACGATCCAGATTTTTCTCAAAAAATACGACTTATTGAATAACGGGAGCAATTGAATAGTATACATCAAATCACCACAGCCCGCTTATAGGAACAAATCACGAAAGCCCAAAAAAACCTTTGCAAAAACAAAGAAATGGCTTAATAATAAGGGTAAACAGGGTTTGCTTAATCGGAGTTTGAAACAATTTCAAAGGCTTATTTCTCAGAAATCTCTCATTAAACAAAACAGATTAGAGCCCTTATCTGTCGCCCTTAAAGCCTTTTGTGTACTACTTAATTACACCCTTCTACGTGTGTCTATGTTTCATTGGAAAAGGGGAGACTTTCTTTAGAAGCACAACCTTAATACTAAAAATCATGATTGAAGAAATCGTACCCGCTATCACAAAATACTATGGAGCTGACTGGGGAGGAATGATCTGCTCCGCTCTCTGTGTTTACCTTCTAGGAAAGAAAAAGAAAGAAGGTTTTTTGGTCGGGATAGTAGCCAATTGCTCTTGGATGGCTTTTGGGATTATGGCGGGTAGTATCGCCAACATTGTGGCAAATATCGGATTTATAATTCTGAATGGAAAGGGGTATTTGAATTGGAAGAAAGAAAAATCTGAGCCTATATCTCCCAATGTTTCTGAGTAAGTTCTTATTTATTATACTCCCCCTGCAAACTCCTCCAATAATCCTCACTTTTCACCCTTGCTTCCTTCGCCACCTCCATCAACTTTTCAGCAATAAGCTCCAAAGTTCGTGGATCAGTATGAAAACTTCCCGCCACATGGCTATCACCACTCTGGATTTCTACGGAAATCTGAGGAAGTGGATCTTCAAAAAGAGCAGAAGCATGGACGGCAAGAGCTTTTGTTTCGAGGCTCTCAAATTGGACGTGGTCTTGAGATTCTGACATGGGGTAAAAATATTAGAGAAATAGGAAAAATAACGAGGGGAAGTTCCAGTTCTATGGTGGAGCCAACTCACACCTACTTGCCTCAAAATCCTCAAACTTTCTGTGGCAAACAAGCCGCCCCTCCACAGATTGCTTTCCTTTAACCGCCCTAAAATCAAACCAGTTCTCCATCGTCACAGGAAAAGGCGAAATATGAGTTCCAATTGAGTACTTTTTCAGAACTTCCACCTGTTCAAATCCAAGTCCTTCCAATCGTTCTTTCGCAAACTCCTCCGTATGCCGAAAATCAAACACAATCGACATCCCCAAAGGGATCAGGATGACCCCGCTCATAAGCATCATCAAAACGCAGGAGCCAAAATTCTCCTTGCATAACATCCAGAAATTGTCGTTCTCTTTTTGAAACATGAGGTTGGCGGTTATCGCAGTAGCCAAGCCTCATTAAAACAAAAAATCGAACTCAATGAGGCTGGCGACCCTCTCGGGTCATAACCCGCCGAAGCGGGATACACTGCAACCACAGTACCAACCTCATAGAGGTCGATTCCGTGGACTGTGGTTGCAGTCCACACACGGGGGTCGGAGAGAGAAGTGTTGCCACTAAAATTTCCTTCCCGTGTTTGTGCTTATATTTTTGTTATTTGGAATTAAAAGTCAATGTAAGGCAAAAAACTATGCCGACAATTCGGATGAATCGGCAGGTCAGGAGCCTTTCCATATTCTTTGTGTTTTCCTGTGAGGCTAAAAACATTTCCTTCATATGGCTGACAAGTCGGACATGATGAAGCGTGATGCGACATCTCCACCAATTCCACTTGGTTCTCAAGTAGGCGATTAATCGTCCCCGCATTATTCGCCTTGATCATGTGCGTCCGCACCAACATCTCCGCATATCGATCAATCTTCCACCGTTTCCCTCCACGATCAACCAATGCCGTAAAGCCTCGTTTCTCCACCAGTTTTTTGACCTCCCTCTTAATTTTGTACACACCCTCACCTTTGATCGCCCCAACCACAATCCGCTCATTAATCTTGAGCTTGATCATCTCGCTGATAAACTCCCGCCCCGCTCGCTTCACACCCTCGATCCCATTGGCAAAATCAAGGTAGGCATCCTCCACAAGAGTCTCCATCGCTTCTTTGTGAATCTGTCCAAACCCCGTCTGTTTTAGGACAAGTTCCTGAGCCTTACAAGCACTGATCGCCCGAAAGCTCCCATCCTTGTACTGTTTCGGAACCTCAGTCTCTAACCAAATACGAGTCTCCTTTTCGAGGTGCTTTGTGATTTCCTCAATATCAACCAGAACCACCCGACGCAAATACACCACAGGCTTTTTTGGATCAGCACGAAGGATCGTTTGATTCAGCTCTCGTGCGGCTCGACGATAAGCTTTCATGAGTCTTGGAGCTGGCGGTGGTGTTATTACGGGCATGATTTAGAAGATGAGAAAAGCAAAACGGCAGGTCACAATGATGGCAAAAATACTTATGAGCAGAGCAACAAGCACGATTAGAAAAAGCTTCACATATCGCCACAAATTTTGATCTATACTTTCAAGGCGTTTTTCCAAAACCTCTTCAGAGGAGAGGTGCTTTTTGTACGGGTTCGGATGGGTGTTGTAGCTGTTCATTATTAGGGGGGATTAGAGTTCCATTTGAGGCGTTTTTTGTGATTCCATGAGCTGGTTTTTGATCCGCTCCAATTCTTGAGCAAGTGCCTCTCCATCCAGATCCTTCAGTTCACGGATGGCGGTCTCAATACTCTCGATGCCACTCTCTACAAGGATTTGATGAGTCTGCGCCTCCGTGAGAAAATCCCGAGGCAATCCGTAATCCCACACAAAATTGATCTCCACATTTTCAGGGAGTTTTTTGGTTCCCTCAAAAAAGAGAGCGGTCTTGAGAATGTTCATCAGCTTGGCTTCATAGCTCCGTTGCTTTCGTTTTATCTTCTTGAGAAATGCCGTCATGCGGATTTTGACCGTCTCAACTTTTTCCGCTCCACCTTGATCATCCAGTCCAAGAAAAGAAGTGGGCGTTTGGGTAACGGTACATATCTGCCGAAGAATACCTTCGATCTGTTTGAATCCCTCCTCGATCAGGTCGTTGGTGTTCGTGATGTACTGCGGCACAATGTCTCCCTTTTCCACGAGAAAAAGTTCCTGATCACTATCGATCTCACCTTTCTTGGTCAAAATGCCTTCCCCAACGGCTACTTTGGCGTTGAGGTGCTTGATGAGTTGCACAGAAATCTGAGTAATCCGATCATTCAGCTCCTCAAAGAGGTTCATCACGCTTTCATAAGTGGAGATGCCGAACCGTTCTTTGACCGTCTTGAAATTATCAATTTGGAACACAGGAATGTAGTCGAGTTCAGTGGATTCCTCCTCGGGAAGTTCTGAACTATATATCGCCAGCTCGACTTTCTCTGACTGCTTCATGTCTGAGGTCGTCGTCCACAACTCATGCGAGATTTTCCCAATCGTGTGGATCTGTTTGTACAGAAACGTTTCGAGTTTATTGTTCTTGGGGTTCACAATGTCCACATATGAAGCGATGACAACTTTTTTCGGTTCTTCTCCAAGTCGTACACTCGAGAAATCGGGGAAATAATTGTCGTACGGAACCTCCTCGATAATGGCGACGTTATCCTTTTGGCGAACCGTAAAGATCGTAAAGCCTGCCACGTCTTGAATCACAGAGCTTTGATAGAGTTTTTCATCAAGATAATTCCCCTGAATGATTTTGTTGATCTTTCCCTCGATGGGCTTTTTAGCATCGTCTTCATTGGTCTGAATCTTGAGTTGTTCGCCGAAAAGGAAGTCAGCCGCCGTCAGCGAGACAATCTGTCCCACGTTATAGGCGAGATAGAGGAGCGTGCGTTTTTTCTGGTCTTCCTCAAAATAACTTTTGAGTTTAAAAACTTTACTGTGGAGCCCTTTAAACACGTTGTAAAAATTGTTCAGTTTAGAGACTCGAGCGAAGTCTTCGGTTGTAGGAAATTGGGTTTGCATGAGATAAAAATTAAGAATTATAAGCCGAGATCTTCTCGGGTTAGATTTGTGTCCGTGACCTTTCGAGCCTGAAACAGAGCCAACGCCAACGAGTCGGGGAAGTCATCATGAGCCCCCGATCGATCAGGATGATGGCAGGATAAGAACTCTCCCTTGTATCCCCCCAAAAAATCAATGTAATCTTACGATGCC
>CAZQFO010000141.1:0-4853 GCA_964592695.1 uncultured Candidatus Peribacteria bacterium | reverse complement strand
GCAAGGCTGGGGAGCGTAGCGTAACGAAATGGATTAAAAATGCGCGAAGCAAAGAAATTTCTTCCAAAGATCCAACAAATAGAAAATAAGTCCTCCAAGTAAGGATTTTTGATGAATTATCAAAAAACGAGTCTTTGATTTGCGATATAAGGCGCTTAAACAGAGTAAGGTTTAAACGCAGGTAGACAGGTGGTAGGAATATTTTTGTTTGACATTTTATTAGTAATTCTTACTATGAGAAAGAGGTGGTACTTCTTACACATTTAACCTGTTGAGGAGACTCCTCTAAACACCCATTGACCAACCATTAAGACGGAGAGTTTATTATGTCGAATGAAACAAGTGAAAAAAGTGAAAAAAAGGCAGTCACTTTGGTTGTGACTTCGGAAACAACTGGTGGACATCAAGTGGTTATTGACCGGATTCAAACAACCGAACAGGTGGTTCGAGACGCTGTTAACCACATGAAAGGACGGCAGGAGGGGACAATCGAACATGAATTGTTCTATGGAAAAGACATCAATGGCCTGCCCTTCTTCCTGCTTCTGAGCAACAATTTCACCCTTTCCATCAAGGCTGAACCTGCCGAATAATTCCATCGTCAATGCGGATTCTACTTTGTTCAAGGTGCGACTCGACTGGAGTCGCACCTCATTTTTTTGTAATTCACAAAAAACCTCTGATATTCTGACATCCATCCTTTATTTTTACCTACCCTCATTAAAAACCTATTAGTACCATCAAAAAGATTTTTGAAAGTACAAGCTATCTCCCGTGCTTCATTTTCTCCACTCTCTTCTCCGACTCCATAAAAGCCCTCAAGTCCCCCTCAAAGAAAATCTTCCCACACGAAGTTTGCTGAAACGGAATACCGTAATTCTTCACCAAAACAAGAAAACGAGAATGAGAAACTTTAGTTTTTCAGTTATTGCTGTTTACAAAATCAAATGAGATTAGATTTGATTTTGATGAGGAAGAAATAATGGAACATTGAAGTAGCCTCGGTAATCCGAGGATACGAAAATTGGAATTACTTCTGACGATGGCAGGGCAAGGGGGTCGTACTTCGAACTTTTTACAATTACCTGAGGGAACACTCGAAGCATATTGAGTATGTCTATCAGGCGGTTTTAGCATCTTCTGTTAGCTGTTTTTCAAAAATGTAATTTAATAAAATATAATAATTTTAAGAGCTTCTTAACTTAAAAGTATAGTACCCCGAAAAAAGTGCAAAAAATATATTTAACCAGAAGAATATCCAACTAGCTTCGATGTAACTAAAAATGGCGATCAGTATAGCTCCTATTGTAAGAGCAAAATTTCTACGGAAGGTGCCTGTTTCCAATGCATATCCAAGAGCAATTCCGACTAGTCCAAGAATGAAAAACACAGTGTTATACCCCTCAAAAAGTGTTAATGACCAAGCAATCAAACTAACTCCAGCAATAGAAATTATAACAGAATCTACTTTGTCACTTGTATTTGACATCATTAAAATACTGGAGATATTTACCAGAATCTGGATAAATATGAAAAAGATTGCTCCTCCTGCAAGATAATTCAAAATTGAATAAATAAGCATTATTAGTCCCCCGACCGCAAACAACCAATTTTTTGCTGAATGTGTGGGGTGTTTTACTTTTTTGGCAGGATAAGCCGCCCCTGCAACAAGCACCAATGCTCCAATGACACCGATAAGAAATGTAATATCCATGTTGAAATTAGTTAAGATTTAATTTTTTTGCCGTTAATATAAAGACATTTTATATTCGCTGTCCTTGTCCCCCCCTCTATCGTTCGATCCATACTTGTTTTTAAATTTTGAAATTGGAATGGCTCATAGAAACACCTTGCTCAAGCCATTTCGACAACTTGAAAATTCGCCCTATTTCCTATTTTTATAGCAAAATTTTCCAATTCTAACCCTAATGATAAAAAACCATTAATGGTTCCATATTTAAGAAGTTTTGTGTGGGATGGTTTTTGCTTAATCGAATGCCGTCTTTTTTCATCCAGTAGCTCTGAAAACACATTAAACCCTCTCCCGGCGCCTTGATCCGTACCTATTGTTATGATTGCTCCAATCTGTTCCCATTTTTCTAAAGGAAAGCGAATATATTTATCATTTTCTGTCCAATGACTGCCTAAATGATCGTTAGAGTTTGGACAGGCTCGAATAAAAACCGTGCATCCATTTTTAATTTTTTCTTCGATTAGACACCTTTCCTCGTCCGAAGTATGAATAGCGTGTGCTAAACCTACTGTTGATCCTTTTTCAAAAACACCATCTTCAAGTAGAGTTTTTACAATACTTGATGTTCCGTAAATATTTTTATGAATCTTTTTTTCATTTGCAGATTCATCTAGGTGCGTTTCATAGATGGTTTTATAATCTCGAGCGAGAACCGCTAAACGTTTTCTTGTTTGGGAACTGACGGCGATTGGAAACCTGTCTATGACAGCAATTCGTTTCCCCCCATATTTTTTTAGTAAGTATTGGGTGGACTCAATGGCTTCATTCATAGTTGTTTGCAGTCCTTTCTGAATATCATCCATTCCTTGATCCATGCAAACGTATCCGACCTTTCCCAAAATTCCAATTTCATCCATAATCTTCAGCACTATCTCTGCTGCTTCTCTAGAACTAGTAGTATATTGTAAAATAGCTCCCATTCCATTTCTGGCAAATTCCTCCAGTTTGGCACGAATCATTTTTTCCGCCGTGGCTTGATCATTTTTTGCTCGAAACTCCCCTTGCTGAAGCGTAGTTGGCAACCAACCACAAAGTTTTTGTTTTTCTGTATCAAAATAAATTAGTTCTCCAGGGATACCAGGAGGTTGAAAAGAATGATCATGAGTATTTGCTAAAAAAGGAAGAATAACGTTTTGAGTGGGCTTCAAATTTAAGCCCGGAACACTCGAATCTCGCTCCAATCTAACAATAACTCCATTTTTATCCACCGCTATAATTCCATCTTCAATGCACTCAAATGAGTATTCTTCCTGTAGCTTCGGCAAAAGAATGGTTCCCCGGTATGTATGTTCTAATTTCATAATTTCATTATAAATTATTCAGTGAATTTTCACTGTCACCAGAACCGCCCCTAGTACTACACAAAAAGCACCAGCTATAGCTTGCCAAACCGGCACGCTTAATCCTACTCGCATCAAAATTACCCCTGCAACAGCGGCCACCAAAGTATTGGTATTAAAAAGTGCAGGAAAGATTGCGGGATTGGCCCCGGAGCGATACCCAAGAGAAATGAATACAACCCCTATTGCAAAAGTAAAGGCCGCCAGCGCCCCATAGCCCCATTCTTTTTTCGCACTCAGTTCCAATGAATCACCAGACCACCAAAAAAGAACAAGATTTATTATGAACGTTATAATTCCGAACATAATCCCATAAGCAAAAGGGCTAATGGTTCCAAGCGCTATTTTCTGAGGGAGATTTGCAAGTCCTAATGTCAATGCAGCGGCTAATCCGTAAATGATCCAAGTGGGCATGATAAAAATATTTTAATTTTTTTTTCTTTTTAAACTGTATATGTTTTTTATGAAAAATGAAATTTTTTTTGCACTAAAAAGTTAAGTTTCCTATAATCTTTTTATACTCTTTTAATATTCTAACGTAAAGATTTATTTTTTAAAATACACTAATGCTTGCTGATATCCTTATAGAAAATGCCATTATCCTCACACTTAATCCTAAAAAAACAATATGGAAACAAGGGAGCATCGTCGTAAAAAACGGAGATATTTATGATATTGGCTCAAATGAAGACATTGGCGCTCAGTATAAATCTAAAAAAATTATTAACGCATCAGGCAAAATTGTTATGCCAGGGCTTGTCAATACTCATACGCACGCAGCAATGACACTTTTTCGTGGAATTGCCGATGATTTACCACTTAAGCAGTGGCTGGAAGAGTATATTTGGCCATTAGAAAAAAAATACATCAATATTGAAACCGTTCGAAAAGGAACTCTTTTGGCTCTTGCTGAAATGATTCGTTCCGGAATTACCGTGTTTAATGATATGTATTTCTTTGAAGATGAAGTAGCTCGTATGGCAAAACAAGTAGGCGTTCGAGCCGTGATAGGAGAAGGTATAATTAATTTCCCTACGCCGAATAGCAAAACTATAAAAGAAGAATTAAATTATACAGAAAAATTACTCAAAAAATGGAAAGAAGATCCTCTCATTACGGTAGCAGTAGCGCCTCATGCCCCTTATACCTGCTCCGACTCATTGCTCATTGCCTCCAAAGAGCTAGCGCGGAAGTATCAAGAACTTCTTCACATCCATGTGTCAGAAACGAAGCAGGAAGTAGCCGAAATGCAGAAGAAACATAATTGTTCTCCTGTTGAATATTTAGAAAAATTAGGATTTTTGGAAGGGGGGCATGTCATTATGGCTCATGCCGTACATTTATCCCCAAAAGATATAAAGATCATGGCAAAGCACGATGTGGGTGTTTCACACAACCCAGAAAGCAATATGAAGCTAGCAAGTGGCATAGCGCCCATTCCTGAACTCCTGCGTTCGGGAGTTTCTGTTGGACTTGGGACGGATGGAGCCTCTAGCAATAATAACCTTAATTTATTTGGGGAAATGAACACAACGGCCAAGTTGCACAAAGTTTTTCAGATGGATCCCCAGATTATGAAAGCACAAGCCGTTGTGGAAATGGCCACGATTGAAGGGGCACGTGCGTTAGGATTGGATGACAAAATCGGTTCTCTTGAAAACGGAAAACGGGCAGATATTATTTTAGTGAATACAAATGTTCCACACAGCTGCTCCCGGAGTTTGACAAGGTCGCGAAAATACGATAAAAAAAGTAGAACA
>CAZQFO010000140.1:0-4854 GCA_964592695.1 uncultured Candidatus Peribacteria bacterium | reverse complement strand
CTTTGGCAAACGAGGGGGCCCCATTTTATGTCCGTGTCAACCAAAAGAGTTAATGAATTAATATTTGCTGTATATGGAAACTGATTCAAATCTCCATAGATTACATTTCCGTATCCTTCTTCTGGTTGCGTTCCCCAATTCCCTGTTTGTTCATATTCCTCTGGTATAGTAGGCGGTGTTATCTCTTCAAAGTCTTGGCTCTCAATGATATCTACTACTGGTTCTCCAATAACCGTACTTAATATATCCTCTCCTGGAGCCCCAATGTCTACAAACACATTTCCATAATCCGAAAAGGAAGCTTTATTATCATTATTATCAGTAGCCGCAATACTTATAATATTATCTAACCCTTCCCAACAACCGGTAGGTTTTCCATAATCAGATGGTAAATCAAAAAAATCTGACAAATCATGATCTTGACCTGAATTTCCTGATGCAGCAATAAACAATCCATCAAAATTTTCAATAGCCTCATAAAGCATTTGATCATACGCAAAATCACAATTATCAAATCCTGCTCCCCAACTAGCATTTATTACTCTAGCTCCATTATTACTTGCAAATTCAACAGCCTTTGCATTTCCAATTGTAGTAAGATCTGTTTTAAGAGCCATCAACTCAATTCCTTCCCCTACCCCAGATATTCCAATTTCATTGTTTTTTTCTGCAGCAATTATACCTGCTACATGCGTACCATGTGAATCATCTGTTGGAAATGGATCATTTGTATCGGTTTCTGTATCATCAGTATAATACCATCCATGATTTGGACATCCTTCTGCAATTACGTTGCCTTCATGATCTACACACTGATCCGTTCCATCCCACATCTGATTCATCAGATCAGGATGATCATAAGATATTCCCGTATCAATCACAGCTACTACGACATTTTCTGATTTACTAAAGCTATCATGTCCTTCTGGCATATCTACATCCGCATCTACCGTTCCTGACTCTTCATTTATAGATTGCCCTATATTATGCAATCCCCATTGTTGTTCAAACATAGGATCATTTGGAATTTCTTCTGGAGCATCCAATAATTCATAGACAAAATTTGGTTGTACATATTCTACATCACTAGCCGTACTAAGTCTTTTGACCGCATCTTCCACTGTTTCATCTGATTTCACACCATATACAGCTACATTCATTCCTTTGAGCTCCTCTTTTTTGGATAATCCTTTCATTGTAGCAAATCCAAATGCCTTTATTTTTCCCATTGTTTTTGTGAGTTGGATTTTGTCATCCTTGTATTTGATGATCACTTCATCAGGTACATAGTTTTGTTTTTCTTTTTTTATCTGATTGAAAATTCCTTTTGTTTTCATCTGAAAAAGGATTTCCTTTTTGGATAATTGAGTGGTTTCTTTTTTGGAAATAAATGCCTGAGTTTGACTAATACTTGGGAATAAAATAACTACACCGATAACAAATGTGATTAATTTTTTCATTTTTTCATTTTTTCATTTTTACAATCCTTTTATTCTAACACATATACAAAGAGAAAACAAGCAAAAACAAAACGATTTCGCTTTCACAAAAAGAGCCAATCCTTCTTGACTTTTGTCATATTTTTTGATATAATCCGCCAGATTTAAGTTTATGATGCATCTAAACTTAACTAAAATCTCTCTCGACTAACTGAGAAGAAACACTCCAAAAAGCCGACATTGATCAGCTGAGTGAAAAAAAAGCTCTTTTATAATTCTGTTTACAAATTCAGAGAACACAGTTGTTCTCATGTTTTCAATTATCCATTTTTTAATTTTCATTTATTAAACATACATCAAAAAAAGTTTGATAATTATTCAATTGGAAATTCAATGAAAATTGGTAATTGAAAATTGGCACATGTATGTGTCGATTTTTAAAGTATATTTAACCAAAAAGTATGACAACCAATAA
Organism: uncultured Candidatus Peribacteria bacterium; assembly: GCA_964592695.1. Lineage (GTDB taxonomy): Bacteria > Patescibacteriota > Gracilibacteria > UBA4473 > UBA4473 > CAZQFO01. The sequence continues at coordinate 2,940 of CAZQFO010000140.1, read as the reverse complement.
ACTTTCGCAGTGGTTGGAAAATAAAGGTCTGACTCCGGGCAAAAAGAACCCTAATTCATCCCTTGCCAAACCTACTGCACCCAAAACAAAAAACAAAAGTATTACTTCCTCTAGAAGTACAACAAAATCAACTTCATCACAGAAAGCTACTACAGCTCGTTCTAAACCGTCTTCCAGACCAATAAAAAATTCTGGATCAAAGAAATCGACAAATGATCCTTTTCTTCATCGACCAACTATCGAAAAACGAGAAAAATTTCATCCAACAAACTACCTAAATGGTAAAAATTCTGGAGACATTCGTATCGTTCCTCTCGGAGGAATGGAACAAGTCGGAGAAAATATGATGTTTTTCGAGTGGGAAGAAGACATCGTGATCATCGATACTGGATTCAATTTTCCTTCTCCTGAACATCTAGGAATTGATGTTTTGATTCCTGATATTTCATATCTGATAAAAAATAAACACAAAATTCGCGGAATTATATATACTCATGGTCATTTGGACCATATCGGAGGGGTTCCATATATGATACCTGATCTAGGATATCCACCCATGTATGCAACTCGGTTAACAAAAGAATTGATTTTGTCTAACTCAGAAGAACACAAGATCTCAAATAAGTTAAAAATCTCAGAAATAACCCCTCGATCAAAAATTAAATTAGGAAAATTTGAGTTTGAGTTTTTTCATATCAATCACTCCATTCCTGATGGAGTAGCTATTGTAGCAAAAACTCCATATGGAGCGATTGTTCACTCTTCTGATTTCAAATTTGATTACAATCCGGCAGACGATCAACCGATTGATCTAACTCGAATTGCTCAAATAGGACGAAATGGAGTAGCTTTGGCAATGGTAGACTCTACCAGTGCAATGAAGCCAGGTCATACTTTATCAGAATCAGTAATAGAAGAAACTATCCAAAAAATCGTTAAAGATGCAAAAGGTCGTTTGGTCATGGCTACATTCGCCTCCAATATTGGAAGAATATCAAAAATAATTGAAGCTGCCGAAGCATGTGGACGTACAGTGTTTCTGTCAGGGAGATCAATGGAACGCAATACTGCTATAGCACGAAAGTTGAATTATTTAAAATGTAAGGATAATTCTATACAAAGGATGGGGCCGAGAGCAAATCAAATGCCTCCAGACAAGGTGCTTATTTTATCCACCGGTTCCCAAGGAGAAGAATTGGCTGCTCTTACTCGAATGGCTCTAGGAACACATAAAGATATTAAATTATCCCCACATGATACAGTTGTTTTTTCATCATCTCCGATCCCAGGAAATGAAATGGCTATTGTTTCCGTACTCAACAATTTGTCTGAAATTGGTGTAAAAATGATCGATTATAGTCAGATGGATATTCATGTATCCGGACATGGACATGCAGAAGAGTGCAAACTAATGACATCCCTTCTTAATCCAAAATATTTTGCTCCGATTCACGGAGAAGTATTCATGCGACATAAACATCGTGATTTGATTGTTGATCATTTACAGATCAAAAAAGATAGGACATTTATCATGAAGAATGGACAAGGAGTGGTATTGAATAAAAAAGGTGCCCGATTGATGAGTGACAAAGAACGTATTGCAGGGAAAGAAACACTAATCGAATTAGGAGAAAAAGTACACGACAAGGTATTGGAAAACCGAAAAAGGATGGCAGAAAACGGAATAATTATCGTAGATGTTCACCATTCTTCAGGAAAAATAAAAAAAATTGATATTCGTGCAAGAGGATTCCTCTATATGCATATGGAACATGATATATTCAAGATGATTGATCGCGAATTGCGAAATATATTTATTCGAAATTATGATCCGTCACGACCAGAAAATGTAATGGAAAAACCAATGAGACAAAGTATTCAAAAATTGCTTCAACGTAAATTTGGAAAAGAAATGGTAGTGGAAGTTATTCTCTGACGAATTTTAAATATTATTTTGGCTAAGGGGTTAACAAAAAAATCGCATAGTTGGTATTTTATTTTTTTGTTAAACCCCAACAACACACGATAGATATGGAATCTGTGCTTGTCACAGAAACAAAAGGAAAAGCTCTGGCTACCACTCGCTCGATTGTGATGGGGCTTGTTTGGCAAAAAGTAATGAATATGAAGTGATTTCTTTTGATAATGATTTATTAGATTATTTGTATCAGAAATAACAGAGGTTGTTGTGGAATGAGGACAACTATTGACATGGTACTTGATGCAACTTATAATCCGCAAAAACATAACTAATCTGCAATAAAATATGAAAATTCTTGTTGTTTGTCGTCGAGGGGTATCTCGAGGCAAATTCTTAGCAGATCATTTGCGTCTTTTGGGATATGAAACTGATTTTGCAGGAATTGGTGAAAATGCAGTAGTTCCTCTGTCTCAAAATAAAATTGATTGGGCTGAAGTGATTATGTGTGTAAGGGGGCAGTTTAAGGCTTCCTTGTTGGATCACTTTTCTATTAGCAAAGGGAAAAAAGTTATTTCTTTGGAAGTATCGAATGACAGGACAAAATATTCTCCCGAAGCACAATCTGTTTCCGAGGATGAGTTTCGAAAAAATCATGTTAATCCTTTATTAATTGAGCAATTGGAGCATCAAATTCAGCATTTGTATGAAGATAATAAATCCGGGAATGTAACTCACGTAAAACAGGAAAAGCCGTTGTCTCAGATTTTGGCTGAACAGGCGAAGCGAGTTCGAATACAAAAGAAAGAATTGGCCAAAATTAAAGAGGAAGAAGCTAAATTTACAGAAGAAAATGAAAAAGAGTTTTATGATGATAAATTATTGGAACAGGAAATGGATAAAGCAAAAGAGTTAGATATGCAGAGAGCAAAAGATTCTTAAATATTCTTGGGTAATTCATTTTTTTGTGTGCTGGGAAGTGTTGAGTATAAGAGAATGTCTTAAAAAATTTTAAAAAAAAC
>CAZQFO010000139.1:0-4871 GCA_964592695.1 uncultured Candidatus Peribacteria bacterium | reverse complement strand
TCTCTTATACTCAACACTTCCCAGCACACGAAAAAAGGAATTACCCTTTTTTTATCTTCTTGCTAACTTGCCAAATTTCTTATTGATTTCACTTATTTAATATGTTATAATACAAAGATTTAATCTAATCAATAAAAAAATGTCACTTATGAAAATCGGTATCGAATCATATGGAAGAGACAAACCAAAAAAGAATGAACGTCTCAACAAAAGAGCCAAACAAAAAAATCAAGAAACTCAATCACAACTAAATTATACTCGCACATCACTAAGAAAATTAAGGCAAACAATTCAAAGAAAAGTTCGTGATTTTTTGAAAGGAAAAACAGTTTCTCAAATCAAACAAATACAAAAAAAATTAATTAATGACAAATTACTTGCTCCTACATATAAGAACAGGAGAGGGCTAGTAAAGAGTAGTATAGACGGAGATGCAGGTCGCATGACAAGAACGGCTCTTTATAAATATTTTAAAAATAAAGAAAATCCACAAACTACAACAACTCAAAAAACAAACACTAAAAAAAATACTCCAAAACCATCATCAAAAAAAAGAGCAAAAATAACCCCTGCAACCAAAAAAAGACGAAGCATGGGAGGAGGAGGACTAGCCGCAGAAAATTCTCCAAGTCATGTCTATCAAAACCCATCTACAGACCATACTCATTCACAACCCTTCGGTTTTTTAAATGTGTTGTCTGTGTTTGGAAACAAGACAGATAGATCTACTAAGATTACAAATGCAGAGAAAATTGAACAACAAACTAGAGTCAACCAATCCATTCCGCAAATTGAGAGTGTGAGGAATACTCCGAGAAGCAATACCATATTGAGTAATATCGGAGGAGTTAATTTAATTGGATATGCTCCTACATACAAAGGACGAAAAAGATATGATAAACGATTAAAATTAAACGTTGGAACTGGATATGAGGTTAATCAACATCATTACAAAAATTTACTAAGAAAAACAATGAAAACAAATTCTCAATATCAGTGGCAGTTAGCAGATATTACAGACAGTAGTCCTAAAACCATAGCTGAGAGCGGAAATCCTAACAAAAAATTCATGCCTGCCTCAACTATGAAGCCTATCACAATATCTGGATATTTTGGACTAAAAGGAGGTAGAATGACTGATGTAGGATATGGAGGTAAAAAATTAGCAGAGATTGCAGCAGATGCTCTTAGTGTATCAGATAATACAGCTTGGTCTCACTTCAGAAAAGGCGTTCCAGGAGGAAAACAAGGAAGAAAAGGACATGCTATAATAAAAGATTATTTTCAAGGAAAATACTACTCATCTGATAACAATGGATATGGAATTAGAACAACACCTGCACAAAGTGTTCAATTTTTGAGCGACCTCTATCATGAAAGGGTTCCAAAATCAAAAGAAATTTTAAATATTATGTATGGATGCCAACAAACAAGAGTAATGAAATTTTTTCCAAATGGGGTTCCCGTAGCAACAAAATCAGGTTCAATTCCAAAATATAATACAACATCTGAAATATCTACATTTGAGATGGGGGGAAGACAATACGCTCTTACAATATTTATGAATGGAGGACATAAAACTACAAGAAATAATGATATTGCCATATTGGCTGGAGGCATTGCCAACGATTTACAAAAAGGAAAGCATATATTGCATGCAAATGTAAGAAATGCAGGTGGTCGAGTATATGTATAAAAATTCCTTAATAATGTATTGACAAAGATGTAAAAATCCTATACACCATCTTTGTCATGATAAATATCACAGAAACACATTTTCGAGAAACCCCAATCGATAGACGGACAGCGATCCTATCTATTCTCGCTGGAATAGGAACCACATCCTGCTCACTATTCCCCAAAAAATCAGAATCCCCAGCAGATGCCGTTGCCGAAGGAATGAAAAATGTTTTTGAAATTATATTACCAAAAAGTCCCGGAGTACCAGATACAGAAGCAGATCATACAGATCGAGATAAAGGAATTGATTATACTTATTTCTACGATCTCTTTCAAATAAAATCCACAAGTGGATTCGTGGACTTAAGAACTCTTGATGTAGTAAAAACAAAAACACTGAAAAATAAAAAAACAGGAAAATATGAAACCACTATAAATAAATTACCTGTAGCATTGAATCGAGGAAGAGGAAACCCTTTTCAAGATTATACAGCTGTAAACAGAAAAACAAAAAAAGAAATAAAATACACACCAGAAAAAACTTATCGAGAAGTCATCAGGACAAACGAAAAAAAATCATCAACCATGCAGTGGTATTGTGCTGAATTAACCTCTCAAAATGAACTCAAACCAATATCTATGAGTTACAACCCAAAAAAGTCTACATACGCAGCCTCAGTTCTAAAAGTTCCTGATGCAGTAGCATTTGTGGATTTAATTCGAAAAGGGAATATCTCTAAAGACGATGTTCAAAAAATGCTAAACATGATAGCCGGATCTGATAATAAATCTTGGGGAGAGATCAGAGCTATGATAGATGGAGTCAAATCTGCCAATAAAAACACCGGACATGCAAAAGTTGGAAAATATTTTAACCAACCTCATATGAGAAAATACGGTCTATCTCGAAATGGAAAAAACATGACCGCTCAAGGATCTGCAGAACTCATGAAAGATATATTTCTCGAAAAACTACCCGGATCAGAAATGATAAAAGGAGCTATGATCACATGTCATACAGGAGGAAACCGAGTCGAAAAGTATCTACCACAGGACGTGGTAGTAGCATCCAAGACCGGAAGCTGGGGAAACAAGACCGGAAGCCGGGGAAAATGGAATGCGGAGATGAGTATGATATTCTTACCAGATGGCAGGAAGTATATATTAACAGCATTTGTTTCCGGAGGATCTAATCGCGCAGAAAGGATAGCAGCCCTGGCCGGAGGATTGTTTCAGTATGAGATTTAGAAATATGATGACGTAAAAAATGAGTCAAAACCGCACTTTTCATCTCTATTATTGAGATATCAGTAACTAATTACAAAAAAACTAATTCCCAAATCTCTCCCCAATATTTGGATCTTGATAATGTTTTAAATCACCCTGCTCTACAAATATACGATACAAAAACCCATCTTCAATAGCCTCAAACCCACAATGTATACTATTGTCACCTTTTTGTGCAACCTCCCAGGAATGCCCCGTATATTCATCCTTTAGAGTAATATACACAACCACACTAGCACCTGTCCCATATCCCAAAGCCTCCGACAAAAAATCCACAAGTTTAACATATTTTAGATAGGGATACTTATTTTGCAACGCTTTCCTAAGAGCATTAGTTAATGCATCCAGCATACCATGAGCATTTATGATTTGGCTTTCATGAAGCTTATCTTCGATCTTCATATCTAACGACGCATTTATCTCAGGAACAATCCCATCTCTTCCAAAATCAATTAATTCATAACTAGCCTTTGTACGACGAACCCGAAACGGAGAATCTATCATATTCCCATTCATCACCTCCAAAAACCTCAAAGATGCACTTGCCCAAGCATCAGAAAAGCAGATACCATTTTCATCTTTGATTAAATTCAAACAATCTATAATGCTATCTGTATCATCTGCATCAATTCCAAACATCTCCAAAAAGAAACTGATGTTTGCCTTTCCAGCTTGTGGTGTCAAAGCCTGCCGCATCTGAGCATCCATTTTTTTTTGAATACTATCCCCTTTGTGAAGAGGTTTTTCACAATAACTATCAACCGATTTCTTTATAGCTCCTGTGTGCATCCCAGCCGTATGAGTAAAAGCATCTCCTCCAATAAAAGGCGCTTTATGACTTACCTCTCTACCCGTTAGAATTTTTGCCAACGTATGAGTAATGGGTCTTAATTTTCTCCAATTTAATGCACTCAGAACATCTACTTCATAATGAGCATAAAGCCTCCCCCAAAGCTGTGAAAAAGACAGGTTTCCAGTACGCTCTCCAGTCGCAATCAGGTTTCCATGAATATGATTAATCTTCCCAGTTTTGAGCCCTGCTATGGTACCCTCTACAGCAGAACCCACATCATTATGCAAATGCAATCCAAGTTCTACATTTTGCAAAGACTCAAAAAGACCATCTTCTATGGTACTATCAAAAAGGTGTATAATCACATCTGTAATAAGTTCTGGAGATATTTGACCATTTGTATCACAAAACACGATTTTTTGAGCACCACCATTTATGGCTGCCTGCATACACTGTCGTGTGTATTGTGCATTATTTAAATAACCAGAAAAAAAATGCTCAAGGTCAACTATTACTTTTCTTCCATTCTTTTTTAAGTAATCAACAGAATTGAATATAATCTCAAGGTTCCTTTTTAGTGAAACTTTGAGTACTTCAGTGACATGACACTCATGAGATTTCGCAAAAATAGTGACTATCCTGGTTTCTGTTTTGAGAAGTGCCCGCATAAAAGGATCAGTTTCTGGTGTATATTTGGGAAGATGAGTAGAAGCAAACGCAACACATTTATCCCAGAGATCAGGAGAAACTTCTCTTTTCACTAAACTAAAAATGTCCGAGTCCATCGAACTTCCCGCACCAGCATAACCCAACTCAAAATGAGAGAAGGGGAGTGCCTCAAGTTTTCTCAAGATATTTAATTTATCCTCTGCAGATTGAATTCGAGATCTAGGATCCTGAGCACCATCTCTCAGATCTGTAGAATAAAATTCCAAAACTTTAGGATCAAGCTCGGAAAGAGGATTTATTTTTGATATGTTAAAATTCATTTTCTTTTTTTAGACATTTTAGTGGTTATGATTTTTGATGTCAAAACCGTCCATACACTTTTGACAAATAAGGGTTTGGAAGAAAATAAAGATTCAAAAATTTGATAGGATTTTTGTTCGTC
>CAZQFO010000138.1:4009-4891 GCA_964592695.1 uncultured Candidatus Peribacteria bacterium | reverse complement strand
TGCCATATACATAGTCTGGGCGATCAGTGTTACACCTTCTCACAACAGAGATTGGGACACAAGTCAAGCCGTTCTTCCTTATTCGGAACTGGAAGGAGACGTCCTTCGTGTTCACAACATCCGAAATTTTTCATATCAGTCTGCAAATGATTATACCGTTGATTACTACGATCAAGCCTACGATTTGAATCAACTCGAAAATGTCTATTTTATTGTCTCGCACTTTGCTGAGTTTGAGGGGTTGGCTCATACTTTTCTAAGTTTTGAATTTGAGGATGGTCGTTATTTATCGGTTTCTATAGAAACTCGAAGAGACAATGGAGAAGCCTATTCACCAATCAAAGGTATTTTTCGAAATTATGAACTCATTTACATTGTTGGGGATGAGAAAGATTTAGTAAAACTTAGGACGAACTTTCGAGATGAAAAAGTATATCTTTACCCGGGAGTAACAACTCCGGAAAAAACAAAAAAACTATTGTTATCTGTTTTTGATAAAATCAATAAAATCAAGCAAGAACCGGAGTTTTATAATACACTCACTAATAACTGCACCAATGCCATCGTAAGACATATTGAAGACATATCACCACGCAATATCCCATTTAGTTACAAATTGCTTCTCCCAGGATATTCAGATGAAATAGCCTATGATTTAGGATTAATTCCGACAGACATGCCACTTGAAGAATTGAGGCAGAAATATCAGATAAATAAAAAAGCGAAGAAATATGCTGATGATCCAGATTTTTCTCAAAAAATACGACTTAACGAATAGCACTCATGAAAAGTTTCTTTCAAAAACTACGATTAAACTGGTTTATCGCCAAACAAACTCTCCCTTATACCAGAAATTATCTGGAACAAGTTTATAAAATTTAC
>CAZQFO010000138.1:0-3999 GCA_964592695.1 uncultured Candidatus Peribacteria bacterium | reverse complement strand
AGGTGATTCATTATCGAAATGGATATCCAGTATATTCACTTTCTACCCCAGCTTTATTTAGTGAACCAGCCTCCAATTTTTTCGCCCGACAGCTCTTTGCGACCATTCAAAATCGAAACATGCCAAATCTGATGAGTTTTGCGGTGAATGATGACTGCAATGTAAATTGTGCTCATTGTAGTTTCTTCGAAGGTGCTTGTGACAAATCACGAAAAATACTATCACTTCCCCAGTCGCAAAAATTAATTAAAGATGTACAGGAGTTGGGGGTGTCAGTTATAAATATTGTTGGAGGCGAACCATTACTTCGCACTGATTTACCAGATATTTTGGAATCAATCGATAAAAAACTATCTACGGTCATTTTGTTCACCAATGGTTTACTCTTGTCTGAAAGAGTACAAACACTCAAAAAATCCGGATTGGACGGAGTGTATGTCAGTATCGATTCGGCTGATGAAAAACTGCACGATGAAATTCGAGGGTCAAAAGGGTGTTTCATAAAAGCCATGGAAGGGATTCAAGTTGCTCAAAAAGCTGGACTTACGGTAGGTATTTCCTGTTGCATTACCGAAGAAAGCTTCCGAAATGGAGAACTAGAAAAAATAGTAGAATTAGGAAAGAATAATAAAGTTCATGAAGTCTTGGTTTTCGATGCCAAACCAACCGGTCGATACAAAAACAAAAAAAATCTGGTCGATAATAACGAATGGATAGAGGAAATGATTGAATTCTCAAAAAAGTATAATGAAGATCCGTCTTACCCGGGAATTTTGATTTATGCCTATGCTATGAGTTATCGAAGTGTCGGCTGTGCGGGTGGAACTAGTTATTTTTATGTATCGCCGTACGGAGATATTTCTCCCTGTGATTTCAATCATGCGACTTTTGGAAATATCCTTAAAATTCCCCTCCATAAAATCTGGGAACAAATGAGTTCTGGAAGTGATTTTCAGCAAGCCACCTGGAGTGGATGCAAACTTTCTGATTCGTCCTACCGTGATAAATCAACGGTTTCCACCCATACTTCGACTTGTGGAAGTTGCTCGTCTTGCAAATAAAAAAAACATTATCTAAAATAAAAATAAATCAATGAATATGAGCATGAATATATGTGACGCTCCCGCTTGTCATTTCGATAAAGTAGCCACTATACCTATTATTTCTTTTGAAATATTTATTCTCGTGGCAACTGCAATAATGCTGTTTGGACTATCTAAGATTAAAGAAAAAATACTTTGGAGATACTTAATCGTTGTCATTGGAATTTTTATCTTTGAATTTTTCACCTCCCCTATGTGGAACAATTTCCATATGGGTACTTGGGCTTATGTTTATCGAGATGTTAGTTGGATTCTTACTCTTGGATGGGGAACTTTGATTTTATCAGTGGTTACATTAGTCGATAAATTTTTTCCAAAGTGGAAAGAATGGAAGAAGTTTTTATTATATCTGGGAAGCCTAACAGTACTCGTTTTTATCTTCGATGCGATAGTGATTCAGTTGGGGATCAGAAGTTATAGTCCGGAAGTAATGGAGGTGTTGTCCGGAAACACATTGTTTGGAGTGCCATTGGAGGCCTTATATTATGTGCCGGTTTTTTCTGCTCTTGTAATCGGATTTGCAAAATATTGGAATCTGATTCTGGATGATGAACTGGTAGTGCCAGTGAAAAAACGAAGGTGGTTACGAGATTTTTTTATAGCCTTTGTGGCAGTGTTTTTGTTTGAAATAATGATCGAACCAATGGTAGTAAATGTCAATCTCCCCGATTGGTCATATATCTATCGAGACATTAGCATCCTGATGACGGGAGGCTGGATTCTCATCATCTGGCTGGCGGTAAGTCTGGTAGAGAAGTTCTTTCAGTGGCTCCCTCTCAATGAACGTTTTACGCTTTGTATTTTGTTTGGAACGATTATTACACTACCAATAGAGGGATATCTCATGAGAAATGGATTTCGGGAGTATGGCCAGAGTTCGGTGGATAATTTTTCAGGATTAATGACTCCTCTCTCTCAAATCCCAATAGAAGTAATGGTGGCTATCCCGTTTTATTTAGCATTAATTATGGCCTTTATCCGATACTGGATATTTGTTTTTGAAAATAAATATTAATTTTAAATTTAATAAATTATGAAAAATATTTTTAGGATTATATTGGGAGCGATGTTTATTGGCACATTTCTGGCAATTTCTGAGTCTTCGGCTGATACTTTTTTTTGGGTTATGTCAAGGGCGTGGTGCCCTTTGCTCTGGATACCAGCTTACCCACTTGGCTGGTTTTTGGATTTTTTGATTAAAGAAGCTACAAGAAAAAAAGCTCCGTTACCTAAAAATCCTTTAAAAAAAATAAGTCCAAAAGACAATAAAAATATTTTAATAAAAAACTTCATTATTAGTGCAAAAAAACGAGGGCTATCCCAAAAAGAGATTTTTGCCCAGTTAAAAAAACCAGGTTGGAGTGGAAATGAGGCAGAAAAAGGGCTGCCTGAACAAACTATTAACCTAGCATGGCAAGTATGTTCACAAAACATGTCTTTTGAAAGTGTGGCTTTGATGAATTATGTTACGAGTGCCAAAAGAAAAGGGTGTTCAAACAAACATATTGAAGATAATTTAATAGACAAAGGATGGGAAAAAGAGTCCATTAAGTTAGCATTGAATGCCAAACAAAGATCATAAACAATAAAAGAGATATGCGCCAAACTAGCAACCTAAGGATGGAATAAAAGTGAAATAGATAAATGTTATTAATGAATATAATTAGAAGCTAATACATTTTTTGTTTGAAGAAAAAAGGTGCGAACATCCTCCAACCTTGCCAGCCAAGCGAGATTATCAGTCGAAAAAGTGCCACTATCTGCCTTAGTGGTGCGTTTTTTGAGCGGTTCGAACCTACGATTTTCATCACTCTTTTTAGAGGGAGGTTCTTCCAACGCCTTAAATACTTTCTTCGCTTCTATAGAGAGTTCCCCGTCTTTTAAGATGATTTTCGAACCGATACATCCGAGTATGGATCTTTTCTCCTTTAATGTGCCATTTTCAAACTTTTCACCTGCCACTTGGCAGAACCGAAATGTTCGCTCTGTCATATCAATCCATTCGCTTTGACGAGTATCGAGTCTTTCCAAACTTTTTTGAAGTGCTTTTTTCTGCTTCACGACATCGTTCTTTTGAGATTTAAATTCTTCATCAGAAAGTAAATCACCATCTGTATTGTCTGGATCAATTTTGAGTTTGATAAGGTTATCCAACCTTTTGGTGTGTTGCTTGATCTGTTTCTCCAGATTTTTACGAATGGACTCACGATCTTTAATTTCATCATTGGTTGATTGAAGTAGATATTTTTGTACCCAAGCCATGAAACGATCGGATACTTTGAGACGAGATACAAAATTAGCGATCTGTTCTTCCAGATTTTCTATCTCCACACTTTTTTGCCGACATTTCTGTTTGAGCTTATGGTTACGTCTTTTGGTGCAGTGATAATACACATACCGCCTTATTTCTCGCTTCCGCTCCATGTATTTACTTTTTTCTTCTGCGGTAATAGAACAACCACACTCTCCGCACTCCAGAAGCCCTGTAAATGCGAATTCTCGTTTTGTGGCTCGTGGATTACCCTTTCTCCCTAACATCTTCTGAATCACATCATATTCTTCTTTGGTGACCATCGGTTCATGCTGTCCTTCAAAGAACTCTCCATTATTTTTGAATTCTCCATAGTAAAAAGGATTTTTAAAAATCTTGTATACCATTGATCGAGCCAGCGGTTTCCCTCCTGACTTTTTACGTTTGATCGTCACAAAGCCCCATTCTTCATTGGCAATTTTTCCAATTTTTTCTGGTGAATATATTCCCGTCAGCATCATGTCCCACATTTTTCGAACTAGATGAAACCGCTCTGGATCAGGAAGGATAGTATGTTCTTTGAGCTCATTAACCCAAGTTCGACAAAACATTTTCACATTTGGCCCTATAAAAAGGCTGATCTAA
>CAZQFO010000137.1:0-5037 GCA_964592695.1 uncultured Candidatus Peribacteria bacterium | reverse complement strand
GATACTAATATTTGCCCATTTGATGCAACCATAGACCTCCTCCGGGAATTGCTGAGTAGCTGCTAGCTTTTGCAGTGTTGATTGAAATTTCTAGAATTTCAAGCCTTCCCTTTTAGGGTAATGTTCTATACTCCTCCCAATATTTTTGAATTTCTTTCTCTGAGGGTTCTAGCAAAAAATCAAATACGCACTCTATGAAGCTTCTTTGTTCGTTTTCTTCCTCCTTCGCTAAACTTCCCTCCAATCTTTCGAAGGGACTTGGGATCTTGGGATCAGTATACTAAGCCGCTTTTAAAATTTCGAATTTTTGACTCATGAGGGTTTCAATTTCATCCGAGTATTTTTCGAGATTAGCACAAAAATCAATCACGACCAGAAAGCAGTCAGCAAACTTCTCGTAGTATAAGATTCCTCAGCACAACACAAAAAAATCATCCTAAGGTAACATAAAGATGGGATGAAAATATGTGCTTTTTTTATTATCTACTCACTAGTCATTATCATTAGCATTGTCTAGCGCTGCTCCTAGTGCCGTCCACGGAAATAATCCCTGCATAGACCTAGGGCTTGGGAAAAAATAACCAATTTCATCATAGCTTCACATCATCTAAATTTCTAAAAAAGTCTCAACACATATCCCGATATCTTTCGATTTTTTATTTATAAATCTATCTGATGCAAATCTATGCGAACTTGAAAACTTATTTTTTTCCAAACCCTAAGCTCCCTAGAAAAGGCCTTATTTTCGAAATCTTCTCGCAAATCAAAGATTTTCGCTGTTTAGGACGACCTAAGATCACGCCCTTTTCCCTCGCTTGCTCCAACCCGGCCTTTGTCCGCTCAGAAATTATTTCGGCTTCAAACAAAACAAGCTCCCTCAGCGTAGACGAGAGCTTGTGTAAACGCAACGAAAGCCAATAAGTGAAAGGCTACCTGTTTTTAATGTAATTTTGCATAATCCTCCTTTGTTGCATGTGATATCGTGCGTTTCTCATCACCGAAGCAGTCTCCCTTCGTGACCGCACCATATCTTTGACCTGCTCTGCCCTCTCCTGTTCTGACATAAGCCTTGGCGCCCCACCAAAGCACCCGAAAAGAAAGAGAAAAAAAAGAGTCCAAACAATTTTTCGATTAAACATTCCAACCTCCTCTTGTTGCGCTGAGTAAAAGGGCAATCATTAAATCACTTGAATAAACAACCACCACGAACTCAAAATAGTGTTTTTCTTACCACTATCAAGTTTTATTTCACAGAGAGTGGTTCCCACATTTTTTCTCCATTTAACTCTCATAATCACTCCATTTATCGAAAAATCTTTTTACCTCTTCATCGTCCGCATACTCACCTTTGTCCGCCTGTTTGAGGGATTTAGGGTTTGGAAGAAAATAAAGATTCAAAAATTTGATAGGATTTTTGTTCGTCAGCAAGGAAGTAAAACCGAGTCATATCGGGAATATGGCGAGGGTTTACTGACGAAGCTGACGGACAAAAAGACATCAAATTTGAATGGTTATTTTCTTCCAAGCCCTTAGCGGTTTGATCATTCAGCCAACGTCCCTGCAGAGCTTTTTGAGTGGCATGAACAATAAGGTCATTGTGGTCGGGTAATTGAGAAATCTCCCAAATGATCAGGAAAGCGAACGACAATATCCATAACCGATTTTTGCTCTACTACCGGCATGAGATAATTTTAATTATACTTATTGATGCCAAATGCAGCCTAAAAGTAAAAAAACTCCCCCTACTTCGGATGATCCGTAATCGCTAAAACGTAGTATGTATCCCACGAATCTGAAAGTAAAACCGAAACCGCTTACTCACCCGAGCCTGCCAGATATCCGGATTTTTCTGATATTTTTTTGCATTAAGAGATGGATGCCGGTGGTTCCACAGGAGATATTCAAATTGCTTGTCCACCAAACGACGTAACTCTTTAGGAAGAGCCATATAGTTTTTTTGAGCGTTTTCCGATAAATCATGCTTCATTCTTCGGATTCAAGAGTTTTAACATGTGCTTTCCACTCATCAATCGAATTAAAAGGACCGACGGTTTCACCTCTATCAACCTGCGCCAAAGACTCGGTAATCATGTCATCCAGAGGAGTATTGGGTCGAGCCTCAATAGTTCTAATTTCAAGAACAATCCGCCCCTCTTCCGTATGCGCCTCCAAAATAGTACCAGGCTTTAACTCAAGAGCCTCTCGTATTTCTCCCGGAATCGTTACCTGACCTCTATCTCGCATAGTGATAAATGGGGCGAAGGAGTTGATTCTTTTGTTGTCATATTCAGAAAATCAGAAATTCAAAATCATTGTACCCTTCACAACGATTATCGTCAATAAAAACTTAATTTCGAATTATAGGCCTTCATACTATTTCTGAACTTTACCACTCCCCATTCCCAAAATTCAAACCAAAACCGCCATTCCCCCCTTCAACTGCTTAAACGCCCCCTCCTCAAAAGCAAGCTTTTTGTTTTCGCTGTTATCCAGCTGAGTAACCTCCAGAGAGATTCCCTCTATCAGAGTTTCCAGCTCCACATAATTTCTGTAATCCCATAAATATAGCAATTTTTAATCAGTATAATTTCATTTGCATTTTCTATAAATAAATATGAAAATGGTGCATATCTCATAAAAAAGAAACAAAAAATGAACGCTACGGAAAATAAAGTTTTTGCATTGGCCCTGTTCCTCGCTCTAGTAGGAGTCATAGGATATAATACGCTTGGGATCCCTGCTTCTAATCTTTTTCAAGCCTCTCTCATGGATGTGCAACCGTCCAGTGATAGTAAACAACAGAGCCTCGTAACAAATGATGAAAAAGCTACACAAACAACTGATAAAACGATTGTCTGTATCAATCCATTAAATGGTGACACCATTACCCAATATACGGAAACCAGTGTCTCATGTGGGGATCTGTATCTTGATCTGGAGACTAAAACAAAAGATGTTATACTTCGAAATAATAGTCAGCATGCACTTGAGTTTAATACAACTTTTCACAAGGTGTATCCGGATGTAAATTACAGTGAAATTGCATCCATGAATACCGGATGGGAGGCTATATCTGAAGTGGCTGTGGAAAATATTCTCTATCCGGTACTCTTTCAACATCCGCCATCTAGTACCTACGGAAAAATTGGATTGGTTCCTGGATCGGGATGGCAAACGGGCATTTCTACAGATGTGTCCGGTACACAGACACAGATACAGGAAATAATTACACTGATAGAAGAGGAAAATAAATCAAAAATACAAAAAAAGATTGTAGAGAACCTAAATAAATCATTAGAATCTAAATACTGGGTAAACAAATCAACTCTTCGGGGTGATGGAGAAAGTTTTTTTGAAACTCTTAATAAAGCGTTATCTCAGATACAAAAATCAGATCTATCTCAACAAACGATAACCGATGCTGAATCTGGTATTTTATCAGTAAACAAGATGCTTGCTCAGAAGTCACTAGAACTCTCACTTGAGATATTAAGAATAAATGGATGTGCAGAGGAAATCCCTCCTGCTGTCTGTGAAAAAGCTCGAAATGCTATGGATGATGCTATTGAGTCTTTTGAAAAAGCATCCAGGTCATCATCCAAATCCATATCACTTTACCAAGAAGTGGTATCATTGTTTGATAAGATTCGGAGAAAACTTCAGGAATAGTTTTAAGGGTTTAGGGATCTAGAAAAAAATAAAACACCAACTATGCGATTTTTTTGTTAAACCCTAAAAGAAAAGGAGGTCATCAGCAAATTGCCAATGTCCTCCATTTACGGACTCCTTTTATATCGGTTGTATTTTTTGTTGTGAGAACCCCATTTCCTAGAAGATTTCATCATGTCTATTACTTCTCAGGAAGTATGCCAATCTGAAGCAACCGTCCAAACTCTGAAGCGGGGACAGGTTTACTGAAGTAGTATCCCTGCCCTATTTGAGCTCCTTGTTTTTGAAGTAGTTCTCCAACTTCTTTTGATTCAATCCCTTCGGCGACTATTTCGAGAGTCAGACCAAGGGCCATGGCAATAATAGCCTTCACTACAGCCAAATCCTTCGAATCTTTACTGATCAAATCCACTTCGTCGCCTCTTAGGAAAGCCTGATCGACCTTCAGCGTGTTCAGAGGAAACTGCTTCAACAAAGCCAGAGAAGAATACCCAGTACCAAAGTCATCCATAGCAGTACTGATTCCCATACCCAGAGAACGAAACTGACTCAACTTATCAATAGCATCGTCCATATCAGATGTGGCCGAACTTTCGGTAATTTCTAACTCCAAATTTTTTGCCGAAAGTCCTGTCTCATCTAGAATACATTGCACCGTTTGAACGATATCTTTTCTGACTAATTGCACTCCAGACAGATTGACGGCAACCTTTAAGGCTTTCTGCCCATCCTTCTTGACCCACTGAGCTGTATCTTTACAAGCCGTCCTCAGTACCCATTCTCCCAGTGGGACAATAAGTCCTGTCTCTTCCGCATGCTTGATAAATACCTCAGGCGAAATAAATCCCTGCTCCGGATGCTCCCATCTGACCAATGCCTCCATGCCAATAATTTTTCCTGTTTTCAGATCGACCTTGGCTTGGTAGTACACGACCAATTCTTCATGAGCAATGGCTTGTCGTAGATCACTTTCCAGTTTCAATGTTGCTTTTGCTTGAGTCGTAATTTTGTGATCATAAAACTCATACTGAGCCCCCTTTCCTGAAAGTTTTTCTGCGGTATCCACTGCCTGTTGAAGTAAAGTTCCCGGTAATACTGATGATCCTGAAAACAAATTTATACCGACAACAGTGGTGAATGCAATTTCGACTTTTCCCACTGTAAATGGTTTCCCTCCAAGAGCTTCAAAGAGCCGATCTATTTTCCGAGGTAATGTTCGATAAGCTCCTTCTCGAGGAAGGTCGTTTACCATAACTGCAAACTCTCCTCGCTCCAGTCGGGCATAACAATCAGCCGGACGAAAAAACTGCTTTACCCAAGTTCGACAAAACATTTTCACATTTGGCCCTATAAAAAGGCTGATCTAAT
>CAZQFO010000136.1:0-5153 GCA_964592695.1 uncultured Candidatus Peribacteria bacterium | reverse complement strand
AGAGCGAAGACTGATGAAGTGCCAAAAATTCAATCCCTTATATCGTGCTGAATACAAATCTTTAAAACAAATTAAAACGGAATGATTTTCCATACCCCCTTTAATCCCCCCTGCAAGGGGGGAAAAAATCTAAAATGAATCTCCTCCTTGGCGCATTCGGAATGCTTGGGTCTGAATTTTATCAGATTCTTAAAGCGCAAGATATTGCATTTTTAGCCCCATCGCGTGCTGAGTTAGATGTATTGGATTTTGAAAATGTTAATCGATATTTGTCGGATCATTCTATTTCCAAGATCATTTGTTGTGTGGCGTATACGGATGTAGAAAAAGCTGAAGTTGAAGCACGAGATTTGTGTCGAAAACTAAATGTGGATGTAATTTCTAATTTATTAAAATCTAAAATTCCGATTATTCATTTTTCCACAGACTATGTTTTTGGTCATTTTGATTATGGGGTTGAAATATCAGAAGATGAAGGTCGAAACCCATTGAATTATTATGGACAGACGAAATTTGAAGCAGAGCGGGTGTTGGAAACCTCTAGTGTGAAGTTTTGGAATATTCGAACCAGTTGGCTTTTTGGGGCGAGAGGCAATGATTTTATTTCCACTATTTGCAGATTATCTGAAACTCGAGACACATTAAAAATAGTTGATGATCAAATCAGTCGGCCGACTTATGTGCGAGATTTGGCGGAGTATGTGGTGGATAATTTCGTAAAAAAAGAGCAGTCTGTTGGTCATTATCATTTGCAAAATTCTGGAGATCCGATTAGTTGGGCTGGATTTGCAGAGTATTTTTTAAAGTTGAAAGGGTGGAGCGGAACGATTGAAAAGATTCATTCCAAAGAATGGGTATCAAAAGTTGAGCGACCACGAAATTCCGTGTTGGAGAATGCGAGGTTAGAAGTGGATATGAGGGATTGGAGAGATGCAGTGGAAAATTATCTAAACAGATAACAAACAGATAAAATCTGTAGTGATTTAGTATAACAATTCATCTGATAAAACAGGCTTCCCATACCAAAAATCCATTTGTTTTTTAAAATCCACCCAATATCCGAATTCCACCAACTTCATTTTCTACCTGATCCAAAAGATCGTCTAATTTATTTATTGATATTTCTGCATCCACAAAAAATAAATATCGTCCATATTCTTTTGAAGCTCGTCTTGAGTCTATTTTTGTCAGATTTATTTTTCGGGATGAAAAAGCATGCAAAACATTTTCTAAATTTCCTGATTTATCTGATGAAAACCAAAATGCTAAACTTGTATGCTGAGTTTCTTTGGTTGGTTTTCCTTTTTGTATCAATACAAATCGTGTGTGGTTTTCTGTTTGTTCCAGATTTTTAGATAAAATCTCCAATCCTAATGATTTTGCTATCTTTCGTGAGCCAATAGCACCTAGTGTTATATCCCCTCGTGATTTAACCTTTTGAGCTGCTATAGCCGTAGAAAACTCATTTACTATTTCTACATTTTTCAAATTTGTTCGTATCCATTTTTGTGATTGTGCCAGTGCTTGAGGGTGGCTCAGAACTTTTTTTATTTGTGAAATATTTACTTCTTTGTATCCAATGAGGTGTTGTTCAATTGGCATATCTATCCCATGAGTAATTGAAATTTCAGAATGAGCAAACAGCTCATCCAATGTCTCAAAAACCGATCCCATAGTAGAATTTTCGTAGGGTACAATTCCCCATTTTGTGCGGCCATCTAAAATGGATTCAAAAATTTCAAAAATATTTTTGAAATATCCAACAGATTTAGCAGTTTTTCTTTCTGAAAATAAAAAGCTAGCTTCATCGGTGTGTGAATTTTCTTCGCCAAAGATTGCTAGGTCACATTTCTTGGCTACGACAGATTCTGTTGAAATTTCTTGAGAAAATGCATATTTCATAATCCGTTCAGAATTCTGTAGTGACTGCTGACAAAAATCCGGTCCCAAATATTTTCGAGTTCTTTCAAACTCTGCTGCTAACTCTTTGTGAGCTCGTACTTCAATTAAATTGTTTAGATTAGTAAATGTTTTTTCAAAGGTACGCATTGTTTGTGGTGTAGCGGTGTTGTATGTAAAGATTTGGGCATAAAGTCCTGGATCCTGAGCAAAAAGTCTTCCCAAAACTTCCAGTTTTAATCGATATGCAGGAGATGAAAAAGCTAATACTTTTTTAAAATCCATTCCGAGGTTTTTGAGAGTGGCTCCGGTAACAAAATCTGAAAAATGTGATAAGCTCTGTACTACTCCCATGATGGAATCGTGTTCTTCTGGGGTAGAAAAAATAATTTTTTGATCATCAAAAAGTGTTTTTAATTGTTCTAGATCAAGCTCAGAAATTCGAGTTGGTGTAAATACTGTTGTTTGGCCCTCAATCGATGTATTTGGACCAAACATCGGATGAAGCCCACAAACAGATGATTTTGATTGCATCATAGCGTCAACTGGAAACGTTTTTATGCTTGTAAAATCAACCCATATCTGGTTTTTACGAGAAAATGGAAGCATGTCTACAATTACCTGTTCTGTTGCCGCAATCGGGACTGCGAAAATTACTAAATCACAATCAATAACTATC
Organism: uncultured Candidatus Peribacteria bacterium; assembly: GCA_964592695.1. GTDB lineage: Bacteria > Patescibacteriota > Gracilibacteria > UBA4473 > UBA4473 > CAZQFO01. The sequence continues at coordinate 2,575 of CAZQFO010000136.1, read as the reverse complement.
TGTTGAGAAGTGACTTTTGTTTTTCGTCCAGAAACAAGTATTTCTTTTTTATTTCCAAATTTTTTTTCGAAATGTTTTGCAAAACTTGCTCCAATGCCATGAGTTCCTCCGATGATGCCAATTTTTTTAATTGTATTTTCAGTTTTCATGTTTGGAGTCTAATTTCTCTTTACTAGATAATCCAATGTTTTTAGATCCTTGGAAAAAGATGGGCTGAGGTATTTGTCTTTTTCAAGATGTGATTTTTATTTATTCAAGTACTCCCTTGTTAACGCCTTCACTCTCTCTACTCCTGGTTGGTCAAAAGCATTGATATTTAAATACTCTCCCAAAAATGCTGTAGAGCCTTCCAAAAGCATGATTAATGAGCCAACTGTTTCTTCTGAAATTTCGGAAATAGAAATCGTGATATTGGGACGATTGTTTTCTGCAAGTGTATCTGCTGTTGCTTTGAGTTCAGTATGTAATAATTTACCAAAAGAAACTTCCTTTAAAAAATTAACTTTTTCATGGTTTATTAAAACCGGTATTTCTGGATTCTCCTTGAAATATTCGACTTTGAGAAAAATAGTTAATTTATCATTTGGTCCTTCAATGAAAAGTTGTAATTGAGAATGTTGATCAGTTACTCCGATAGCAGGAACTGGAGTAATTCCAACATTATTTCCGTGAACATCTAATTTCCCAGTTGATTCTGCCAAAAGCTGTACAAACCAATCGGAAAAACCTCGTAGCTTTTCCGTATATGGAAAAAGAACATTCTGTGTTTTTCCTTTGGTAAAACCAAAATACTGAGTAACTGCTAATTTAAATGGTAAATTCTCTTCAGAATCTACCGATAAAAATTTATCTTTCATGATTTTTGCTCCATCTATAAGTTGTTTGATATCGATTCCAATCAAACTTGCAGGCAAAAGTCCGGCTGCAGATAAAATTGAAAACCTGCCTCCCAGATTTTTTGGCATTTTAAACGATAGATATTTTTCTTTTTTTACGATTTCTTGTAATAGCCCTTCTTCATCACCTATTATAAATACAAAATGATTTTTAACATTAAGTTCGTGCATCTCTACACGAGATTTAAAATAAAAAAATTGAGCTAACGTTTCTGGTGTGTTACCAGATTTTGAGCTAATAATAAAAAGTGTTTTGGAATAATTAATTTTTGATGACATCTCTGATATCAGCATAGGGTCAATATTATCCCAAACATGCAATTTCGGGTTTGAATTATTAATAAACGAAGTAAAAGCTGTTTTAAGAAATCTAGCTCCCAATGCTTGTCCTCCAATGCCAATCAAAATGATATCTTCATACTTTCCTTCTACAGATTTTGAATAATCAACTATTTTTTTAACTATTTTTTCATCATCTACTATTTGATAAAAAGGGTTTCCATTGTTTTCAATTTTTCTCAGTAAAGCTGGTATCTCTTGACCGGAATTTTTGAATTCATCTGGTGAAATGCCATGGTTAGCTGAAACATTAAAAATGTTATCGAAGTCAATTGTGATCATAAGTAAAAGAGTTTTAAATATTCGTTGATTATCAACTATATTTTACCAGAAGGTAAACATAAAAACAACATAGAAATAGTTTGAATTACTTCAAGTAATTGTATATATTATGAAATATAATCAGATACTCATGAAAATATTTATTAGCTTCGCTTGCTTTTTAATGCTTGCTGGTTGCTCTTCATCATCATCGATCGAACCTGAAATCACAAATTTCGAAGAATGTATCCAGGCTGGGAACCCAGCGATGGAAAGTTATCCTCGTCAATGTCGAGCCAATGATAAAACTTTTACAGAACAGATTGATCAACCCGTAGAAAAAGATATTCTTCCAACAAAAAAGGCTTGTACCAGAGAATATAGGCCTGTCTGTGGACGAATCGAAGTGCAGTGTATCAAAGCTCCTTGTGATCCGATAAAAAAGACATTTCCAAATCGTTGTGTAGCCGAAAATGCTCAGGCTATGAAGATTGTAGATGGCTCCTGTGATGATATTGTCAAAAAGCCGGATCTCAAAATATGTACTATGGAGTATGTTCCGGTTTGTGGGAAAACAGAAGAGGGACTGAAAACTTTTTCAAACAGATGTGTAGCGGAGGGTGCCGGAGCGACTAGTATATCTGATGGGGATTGTATGGTGAAGATAAAAAAGGATGATTGATTTATAAAAGATTTTGCGCTTTGGCCCATGTTGTAAAAAGATATCAAATATACAAAAAATCCCCCCCCCTTTTATGTAGATGGAGTTTAGTAGTTTGGTATTTATTTTTTTCCAGAACCCTAAGGGCTTGGGAAAAAATAAATACCCAGGTTTGATAGGATTTTTGCTTCGTATTCGAGGAAGGAAAGTTGAGTCATATTGGTAATATGTCGAAACTTTGCTGACGACCTGTCCGCCGAAGCTTATTTCATACTGGACGTATAGCGAAGGAGGAAGAAGGCGAACAAAAAGACATCAAAATGGGTAGGTTGTTTTTTTCTAGATCCCTTACTTGGTTTATATACCAGGGCTGTTCAACGCTAACTTTGTGCAATAGATGCCTCTAAAAGAAAGAACT
>CAZQFO010000135.1:0-5241 GCA_964592695.1 uncultured Candidatus Peribacteria bacterium | reverse complement strand
GAAGACGAACAAAAAGACATCAAAATGGGGCGGTTATTTTTTTCTAGATCCCTAATACTTCTGCTAATCGTTCCGAGATATCTGTCGATCCCCTATGCAACTTATCCTCCATGTCCTTAACGATCTTCACAACTTTTGTACTGACCCCCATCTCTTTCATAATCTGAGCAAACATCTTTCCTGGTGTATGGACTTTTTCATCTAAAATTAAATCTCTCTGCCTAATTGTCAAAAACTCAGTCTGCACTAAATAATCCAACCTTCCTTGCATAAATTTTTCACGATTTGGTCGCATTCCCATTATTTCTTGCCTTTTTTGTTCCCACCACTCTGATGATATAAGTAATAAAATTTGATCCCATTCTTCTATTCCTTTTTCCCGAGCCTGAATTGCAGCATCATATAAATCTTCATTGAATTGTTCTAAATTATTTGAATCTCGCTGCATCAATGAAATCATTAAAAGCTGCCCAATCTCTGATTTATCTCTTTCTTCTCCATTATTTTGTGCAACCGTTGCATCCGTTTCTTTTTGATAGCTAATCGCTAATTTTCGAGTAGCATCATTATCTTCAAGCCCTTTTTTTAATCGTACAGATATTTTATTTCTTAATTCCTGCATTTTTTGAGATTCGACAAAACCTAACTCCTGAGCCAATACCTCAAGTGGTTTTGCTTCTAATTCATCAATTAATCGATTATTCATTTATTATTTACTACTAACTACTTACAACTCCCTTGTCAAGTCACATTAAAACAAGAAAAGGTAAAAAATGAAGGTCTACAGAAGAATTGTTCATTTATTTTTCCTCTTTGATAAAACTTTTTTATAAACCCTCACTAATCCAATAGCCATTTTTTCATCTACTTCTGTCTCGATGTTATCCACAAAACCAAGATCCAGAGCTTTTTTAGCTTCTTTTGGGAAAATTTGAAACTCATATCCATGCGTAATTTTTTGACCAGATTTATACTCTGATAATTTTTTTTCAAGCCATTTATGAGAGATTGCATTTCCAGGACAGGATTTATTTGGTGAGAATTCTCTGTGATAATGTACATCTGAATCTTTTAGGTTTAGTTTCTTTTGCAATTTTGATACACAAAAAAGAGCCGACTTCAGAGTTTTGCCTTCCCAAACTTTATTATCGTAATTCCCCACGACTTCTATACCTATTGAATATCCCTGCAAATGACACCCTCTACAATAATACCCATTATAACATCTTCCATGTTTTTTCCATGAAGCATTTCCATTGCCTGCATGTACACCTATGTATGCCATATCTGTAAAAAGCCAAATCCCATCCTCTGCGATAAAAATATGAGGTCCAGCAGGCCAGTTCTTACTTTCATAGTATCGTTTCAATTGATCAATTGATTTTTTTCCTTCCCAGGTTTTAATTGTTGGCTGCCAGGTATGATGTAATACAATTGAGTTCGGGGCCATCGCTCCGAACTTTTTATTTTGTAGATAATCAGAAAATTCTGATCTAGTTAGTTTCGAGCCGAGAATTTCCATTTTTTGATTTCTCGATTACTTTGTCTCCAACAGAGTATAATCCAGTAGCTGTCGTTCCAAAAATTACTCCTCGAATGGCAGCAATCATATAATTACCATGTCCCCAAGTGTGTTCCGCTACGATAGCTAATACCACACCGAGTAAAATTGCAATTGTTGTACAATATTTTGCGGGTATTCCAAGATTTTTCACAACCTCGGTAATTCCGACAACAGCAGCGATTAATTCAGCTTCTTCCATAATTATAAAGGTTAAAAATTAAATATCAGTTCATTATACCCTATCTAAGGCAATTATGCAAATAAAAATTGACGTAATTGACGTAATTGACGGTAATTACCCCTCCAATCCCGTTCCATGAAAACAACAAGTAAATGCTGTAAATTGGCTCTATAAAAAAGATATGATAAAATGATAGATCTTCGCCAAGATGCGATTTTCATTGGACTCCTTGGCTGATAAATCAGCCTTCGTCGTCCATGAAAATCGCAAAAACTACAACTTTAGTTTTTTTTGCTGGTACGTCATTGATGTAATTACAAATTGACACAAATAAAATAATAAATATAAGTCCTTCTGGTGTGAATCAGGAGAACAGGAGTGTAAAGATCTATGGTTCCCATATCGGTGGTTCCCATATCGGTTGAGCCAGATACTTTATCCCATTCTACCCGAAACCATGCCGTCTAGAGTGTAGGCAGAATTTCGCTTTCTGCCTGCACTCACCACCATATTTAAAAAAGTATATCTGGTTTTCTTTTATGCAAAACGTACATTTCTAGCAATACTTGAAATGTTCATGTATCGAAAAATAGAAAAATGTTTTTTTTCCTTTATTATTTTCATTTCTTTCATTTTTTAATTCCGCGTAGCGGATATGTTCTTCATTTAATTTTTACAGAAAGAAAATATATTACGAATTAAACACATGAGTCCTGAAAAATCAGAATCTTATCCCTACATCTACATGATTAGTGGTGATCCACCACTCGCTCATCATATTCAGACCTGGAAATTGGCTCAAAAAAAACTGTCTAAATCAGAAGATCAAGAAGTCAGTTTTCCATTGATGATTGTTCAAAATAAAACGAAAAAAAAATCCCGATTATTTTCTCCCAAAGAGAGCCTCGAAATACTTCAGATGCAAACCCAGGAAAAAGTAGACGGTCTTATCATCGAAGACCAAGAAGAAATTTCTCGATTACTTAATTCATCGCGTCTAATAGTTCGACGCATGGAAAAAGAAATCACAAAAGAATATCTTGAAAAATTAGGAAATGCATATAATTGTCCTGATTTTATTGACAAAACCTATTGGGTAAGATTACCAGAAAAATATGACAAATATACATCTGGTCGGTTCAAAGCTCTTGTATATAATAGTATCTATCACTCTAGTGAATTGATTAGAATCGGATGTCATAACCTATCTTTAGAGATGGCTCCCGAACTTGTTGTCCAACGCACAAAGAACAAAATAAAAAAACATCCAGCAGATATTCACTTTTTGAGCATTTGTGATGATATTCGAAAAATACTAAAAGTCACATAATTATCCATCCTAATGAACCCAAACACCGCCATAGTAGCTGCAGTTGTCTTCACATCTGAAGTAGACAAAAGTTTCTGCGCTTCAATGATATTTTTTACCGTAAAACATTCAATCTGTTCGGCTTTATCTAATTTCTGATCCGCTACCTTTCGACATCCATCAGCAATGAAAAAATGATATTTCATCGTAGATCCTGTAGCATTGGCAAATATTTCTCCAGATTGCTTTAAATTGCCTGCATACCCTGTCTCTTCCAAGAGCTCTCTTTTTGCCGTCTCCAAAGGGGTTTCTCCATCGTCGATTAATCCTGCACAAAACTCTGTGATCACTTCTCCACTTCCGTGCTTATAACCTCGTTGTAAAAGCACTTCTCCAGTTTCTAAAAAAGGCACTACTATCACCGCATCATTACTAGTATTGAGATACCAATCGCATGTCTGACCATCTGGCAACTCCACCACTTGTTTCTCCACAGGACAAAATGGTGAATCAATCAGAACTTTCCGAGATAGAACTTTGAATTTTTTCATATAATCGTTATTTGAACTTTGCTTTTTGTTATTCGTTTTAAAAATTGATAATTGAACATTAATTGAAAAATGGAAATTGAAAATTATTTCACTCCGATAACAGTAATATTTCTTTTCTCATTTTTATCCCTCCTCCAACTGGCAAGATTAACATCATTGTAAGTATTTCGCCCATCAAATTTTGCCATGGGTAATACTAATCTCAACGCTGATTTAAAATCAAAAATCACAGAATTTTCTTCCTCGTAAAAAAAACACTCTCCAAACTTCTCATAAAGTGCATCATAACAAAAATCCCGCTGTATTTCAAATCTCGGAAGAATCGGTCCGACTTGTACTTGTGTGTCTGATGAATCGAATATTTCCAACATATTTTCACAAATCCCTCCGACTAATCCCCTCCATCCAGCATGAATAATGCCAAATTTTTCATCATCCCAAAATGCAATTGGAGCACAATCAGCTGTTTCTACTCCAAGTAAAAGATCAAAATTTCTGGTCCAAATGCCGTCACTCTGAGTCAGGTCTTCTTTTCCGGTGACTAGTTCTGTAATCAGTGTTTTATGGGGTTGATTAGGGATGATTACTTCCTGAGGATAAGGAGTATGTGGGAGATGGGTTTGAATGGTGATATTGATAGAATTCATTTATTATAAATTGATTCAAACTAACAATTTTCCAGAAAAAAAGATTTATCAATTCCTGCTTGTCTCAAAACAGACAAAACCGTTCCTATTTTTAGAATTCTATTTCCATGACTTGGTACAGTTACATGCAATAATTCTTCTTTTCGCAGTTGAACATGACTTCCTTTTTGATGATGAATTTCAAAGCCCTGTTTTATCAAAAAACGCAGTATTTGTTCCGAAGAAATATTACGAATGTTTGGCATTATTATACAGAAATAAATGTATTCATACTCTTATCCACGCTCTTTAAAAAGTCTGATTCCACGTTATCCTTTGATTTTTTTAAACCTTCCATATGACACTCAGCGGCTTCTTTTGCGTTTTCAAGTGCCTCTTCCAAAGTGTCCCCCTCTGTAGTAAAAGAAAAAACATTGGAAAAAACAGTAAAACCGCCTGATGAATCTGGAATGAGAGTTATCGGAATATTCATTAGTGTCTCTAATTTAAAGCATAGAAATATAAAATCAACTTGACAAATTATTTTTTATACTTATCATGTGTTTAGTTTTAACTTTATGTTCTTTTACATCTCGACTCATAACGAAGAGATATTTGTCCGCAGGTAAGTGATAACATCACCTGATCGTTTCACTTCTGCATGGAGTTTCTCAATTTATATTGAGATTGCGGACAGGTTTCCTCTTCGTTACTTATGGACTTGATTAGAACAATAGCCTTCGGCAGGAATAATTGAAATCGAAGATTTCAAAAAAGAAGACCGATTTTGAAAAACTGACAATCAGTTTTCTGGAATCGGTTTTTTTGTGCTATAATAAGGGATCGAAACAAATACAAAAAAGAATACGGAAAAAGAATCATTAGGAATCGGGAGTAACTAACTTGAACGCGAAGAACAATAGCCTAACGGCGAAAGATTGAAATCTAAGATTTTAGCAATGCTAATCTATTAGTACAACTCCTTAGTAGTTGCAATACTGCTGCATTTA
>CAZQFO010000134.1:0-5255 GCA_964592695.1 uncultured Candidatus Peribacteria bacterium | reverse complement strand
TCTTCGCCAAGATGCGATTTTCATTGGACTCCTTGGCTGATAAATCAGCCTTCGTTGTCCATGAAAATCGCAAAAACTACAACTTTCGTTTTTTTTACTGGTACGTCATTGGAATAATTACTTAGTAAAGGGTTGCTTTTTAAAATAACTTGACAGATTGTAGTAATCAATATATACAAATTAAACTTGAAGATAACCACATGTCCAAAAACCACTTCGAACTATCACAAAACGTTATTACAAATGGAATAAAAGAACATCCAATCCCCAGCAGTATCATGGCTCTGGCTTTGGCCTTTTCACTGAAAATTGGAGATGTCCATGCCAATACTATTCAAAAAACCAACAACAATCCTACCATATCAATTCCACTCCCTCAACCCACTCCCAAATGTCAACCTAGAAAATGTCCTACTCCCACACCAACTCCGATATGTCAACCAGGTAAAGCCCCATTGCCAAATGATACCACTCTGATACGATGTAATGATAAATGCGAAAACAATTTCACCTATCAGAATAATCAAAACGAACTATTAAATCTGGGAAAAAGAACCGCTAAAAGCACTTTGAAACAAAAATCTGATCTAGAAAATGTTTTCCAAGGACATAATGACAAGTATCATTTTGGTCACTTCTTATCAGTACTGACACGATATAACACTAGTGGAAAATTCCATTTAGAACATTTTTCGGATCGAGGATTTCAGCAAGAAGACGAAGCAGTGTTTGATTCGTATATCTATTCACATTTTAGTTCCACATTGAAATACATCAAAACAGCATTTCAACAGGCAAGCAGCATGGAATACACTGGATATCAAAAAGCCATTTCCACTCTACAAAAAGCTCTGCAATCAAATCAAAAATTCAACATTGATCAATACACACATGTGATCCCAAAACATCGTTCGAGTATACGAAATCGTGGAGAAAAAATAGTGCAGCAAGCTTATCTGGGGGGAGCCAAAAAACTATTGTTTCAACAAATCCTCGAGGCTCAAATTTATGATAATATAGCCGTTTTACAGACGGAGATTGGGAAAATAAAATTATTTACAGCAATATCACGGTTTGAAAAAAATGAAAAAAATAAAACAAAACATTGGAAGACTGCACATAAAGAAGCCCAAAATATCCTGGCTTCTGCACAAAAAAACATGGAAGAATCAGCCCATGTATTTACCCATACGAGAAAACCAAAACCTCCTACATTTTTAGCATCAATATGGAACAAAATTCCTAGAATTAAATCAGCAAATGCTTCTATTTCTCCTGCAAAACAAGAGACTAAACCTGTTTTTTTGGGCAATAAATCTAGACGAGATGAGAGATTAACCAGCATCGCTCAACTGCAGATCGATACCAACCGATTTGTAGAATTAACAAAAGCCCAACAAAAACTGATATGGAAACAGCAAGCTGCAAATCTAATGCCAGAATCAAATCAAAAGCTATTAAGTGCTGATTCAGAACATAATATCGATGTATTGGATACCGATCACACGGCTACAAGAAGTTCTGTGATGGAAAAAGTACAATCTGAAATCAAAAAGAAACAAAATGAAATGGCAAAAAAAATGCAGAAAAAAAAGAAAACACTAGATAAAAAGATGAAACACATACAAAAAAATCAAGCTAAATTAACCACTCAAGCAAAAAAGATAGCCATAAATATTAAAAAAGTGGAAACCTCACAACAGGAAACCAATAAAACACAGCCGCCATCAGCTACCAAAAACGAATGGTCAAACGTGGACTTTTTAGATGCAAATGAAACAGATGCATGGGATGATAATTTTAATGAATTGAGAGGAAATAACCCAAATTTTGACATTATTAATTCAGTTATTTCATTTTTTGATAATTTTGGAAGCAATAAAACCACTTTCAAACCGGAGTATTCAAATGTTACAGCAGACACAAAAATGTCATTTTCAAATAGTAATATTATCGAAACCCACAAAAGAAATGATTTTCATATTAGTCCTTCCCTGACAAAAAGCCACCTGTATCCTGATCAAGTAATGTATGAATTTGACCTGGAAACCACTAATGCGATTAACTCGCAAGAAACAATTCGAAAAACATATAAAAATCCAAATCTTCAAACAGAATCTACTTATTATGGAAAAATTAACTCTGGATTATTAAAACTATCTCTACCACAAAACTATACCGTAAATACCAGAACGCTAAAATTTACAAAAAATGTCCCATATAAAATAAGCAGAGACCGATATGGATTTGTGTATTTAGAAGTAAAGAATCCAAGCCATACAGAAATCAAATTCAAAATCGATATTGGATTCGATGATACGATTGATGATTTTCATGTTAATTATTTGGATCAAGAAGCATTAACCACCAAACTTCTAGAGAGTAATAAATATGCTGACACAACAAAAAAAGAGTTATTTGCCCCCATCTATGATCATCCTAACCAATTCCAAACCACCCAGTCAAGAGTCGATCATATGCGTGTTTTTATGCACAAAAATTATGGATATAGCCTTAATCCAAAGGATAAGAACAGATTGCATAAATTCAAAAACCAGGTTGAAGCCATAGAAAACTATACAGTTGAGTTTGAAGGTAAACCGGTACATCCCTCCATCTGTAATATTACCTCACGTATGGCAGTAGCCTACCTGCGTGAAATGGGAATTCCTGCTCTTGATATGAGCGGCAAAGCAAAAAGAGGAAACGAATATGGAGGGCATGCCTGGATACGATACTATGAAAGAGAATCTGAAAAGTGGATAACCATGGATCCTACATCTACCAGAGAGATGGAAATGGTAAAGTTTCAGTCTGAAGATCCAAATGTTCAAACTCAATACGAACTACAACAAAAAGAACAGACTGCAAATCTAGGCCAATTAACACTAAAAACAGAACAAAATAAGATCAAAAAAGAAATAGAAGCCCTCGAAAAGGAAACTCAGAAAATTAAAGATGCACAATTACGAGACCGATTGACTCAACTGAAAATGAAAAGCGATCTGTTTCAGGCATCAATAGTACTTGAAACTCTCCAACCAATGCAGGACAAATGGAAATCTGCGTTTACACAAATAATGAAACAGTATGCAGCATTGAATAAATCAGAAAAAGTAGATTTTCAGGAAACGGTTATAAGACCTTTTGTACTCCTGACAATTAATGAAATCGTATCGTTTCAAAACCAAATTGGAAAAAATGATCGATCGGCATCTGCCAGATATTATTTCGAATATTATCTGGCAATGTTGGAATCATTATACAAGGTAGCTCCTCAATTTGATGAAGAGATGACATGGGGAAACCAATTAAAATCCCTAAAAAACGAATATAAAAAACGATTTATCGATAATAAGTCTACTCATGATGCACTATTAAATGATATTCATGAATTTGGAAAAGGAAAACGACTAATGGTCATCGGAAAAAAAGTCTATCTGGAAGAAACAGAAAAATCGTTTGGACGAGAGGTGATGTTTGATTTCAGTAAATATGAATCTTATGATTATTTGCAATCTACTCCCGACGGTAAACACTGGTCCATGACTATTCACCAAAACGGAAAAGTTCAAGTGGTTAAAAATGGAAAACTAGAACCGATGGTCTATGAGAATGATAATTTTGGTGGTATCGATATGACTTCTAATGGTGATGTGTATGTACAAATATTTCAATCTCCTCTCCCTAAAAAATCGGATAGTTCTATATCTGGATCAAAATGGCTACAAATAAAATGGGAGCGACTTCGTAACCCAAGAACTATTTATATCAATGGGAAACTAATGAGTAAAAAAGCAAAAGATATATTTTCTCGTAGAGGAAATATCATATGGCAAGAGGAAAACACCAGTTGCCTACCTAATACCAAGAAAAATTCTGGTTGTCGTCATCTTTTAATCAACGGAAGGATCCTGAAAGATAACAATGGAAAGATTGTGGAACTTTCTGATGCTAATTCAATTAGATTCATTGGGAAAAAACTGCTTATAGTTGAAAAAACAAAAGGCGTGTTCTTTAATGGGAGATGGGTACTAAAAATTATTGGGAACAATACGGAAAAAGTAAGGTTTGAGCGCACAGTAAATAACAAACCGTATATATCAAAAACAAGAGACAACAAAACAAATCTTTACCTCCCAAAAGAAGACGGCCGATTTATACAAATTGCATCAGGACTAGAAATTAATTTTGATAATAGAGCAAATGTATGGATTAGCCCGGACGGAAATAATTTCGTGTATCATAATGTTGACTCTGGATGGCGTTGCGATTTCAACAGACCAAAACCTCATCCCAAAGACGAACAAATTTGCATAGAAAAAGATAATTTTCCTCATAAATTAATACGAAACGGAAAGATAATAGCAAAGGGAAAAAAAATCAATATACTCCATATTTCTGATAATCTACAATCGATAAAACTCATTGTTCGCCAATCTGATACGGTAAAAAAATTACACGTCAAAAACGGTCAAATAGTGCGAAAAGAAATACTAGCAAAAACAGACAAAGTAAAAAACAAGTTTTTCCTTGGAAATTCTGTATATTCAGAATACGCAAGACTCGATGCATTACATGTACTTGGAAACGGAGACCGTTTAATTGTAGATAGGATAGAAGATAATCAAAACCGTTTGACTAAGGTTTCCCATAATAATATCACACTAGATTCTCATGCCCTATTTCTCAAAAATAAAGGCTTTAATAGACACATTTCAGTCAATGGTGAAACTTTATCAAGCAATAGGTTTGCATCAAAAGTAGGAAAAAATTATGGAATAGTGGCGGTAAATAAAGATATGACCCCAAAAGGAGTGGTCATAAATGGAAAATTACATAATTTGCCAATAGCTTTCGCCTCTATTAGTAATATTTCAGTAAGTACTGATGGGAAACATTTTGGATACCTAGGAAATGATGGCAAAAGTGGAAGAGCTTACGTAGTACGAGATAACCAAATAATTTATTCTGCTGATATATTCGACGGAACAGAAAATCGAAAATATCTCTATTTTACTCCAGATTATAACCACTTTCATATTGATTTTGAAAAAGAAAGTGAAGCTACGTTTACACTTTTTGACGGCATACAATACACCATGAACTGGAAAGAAACTCTCGATAAACCCAATCCAATCACATCAGTAAAAAAACTAGCCCATCTGGAGCTCCACAGAGTGCTTCCAAAAAAAGAATATGCACAAAAAATTGCAGCTATTTATACCAGAATTAAACAAGGCAAAAAAATAACA
>CAZQFO010000133.1:0-5376 GCA_964592695.1 uncultured Candidatus Peribacteria bacterium | reverse complement strand
ACGAAGCAAAAATCCTATCAAACCTGGGTATTTTATTTTTTTCCAGAACCCTAATCATCCTTCGCCTCAAAGAAAAAACTTGACACCAAAAATGCCACAGCAGGAAGAGAAAACCAAAACTGATAATAATCTATTAATATCTGTGCAATTAGAGATTCTTCGTATATTTTAATCTCTCTAGCAAAAAGCATCCCTTCTACAAATGAATGCCCTGAAAGATAAATTAAAATTGTAGAAATAAAGAGAATGGCTGATAGCATTGAGAATCCCGCATGAATCCCCATCCTTACTGCCCAGTGATTATGTCGATCCATGGAAATTCGAAAACCACTTTTTACCACGAGTATCACTACAGCCAAAAGAAACAGAATTATTCTAATACCGGTTATAATTTCTGTTTTATGCTCTCCAAATATCATCGCCATTCCAGGAGATGAATCAAACATAATTATTTGCAAAATACTAACAATTCCATCCGTCGTAAAAATAGCAATGTATATCGAAAGAATCAGCTTCACTGTGGCAGATTGTCCCAGAAGGAAATGATATGCAAAAAGCATTACAAATATTGATAACAGTACCAAGTTCCAGGTGAGAGCTATTTCCATTTTTTTTATGGTATCATGAATATTAAAAATATTCAAAAAGTACTTTATCTTTGAATAGTAAAAAAAACTTGATCAAATAAAAAAAACTATCTAGAGTCAAGGGCGTTCTTTTTATTTCTTAATTAATTTAAAAATGAAGTTTTCATGTTGTTCAACAGAAAAAAACTGTTGTGAAAATCCGGCACTTGGGTTGGGTATTTTGCGCCTAGGTGTGGTGATTTTGTTTTTAGTTCCTGGTATTATAAAGCTTATGAACCCTGGTATAATCCTGAATATGATTCAAAATGTAGTTGGAATTCCTGGCATACTTGGAGTGATTATGGCTTGGCTTGTTATCATCACAGAAGTAGGAGGAGGAATTGCAGTTTTACTTGGAAAGATAGTCCCGAAATTAATTTATAAAATATCGCTTGTTGGTTTTTTTGTTATCCTGTTGGTCGCTATGGCAACCATTCACATCCCAGCAATAAAAGCGAATCCAATGGGAGTCCTTTCTCACATTTTAATGTTATGTAGCGTACTTTGTTTGATGTTTACTCGCCCTATGTGTCCAAGTGGAATCTGTGGAGATAAGTAAGTTTTGAAAAATACTCAACGATGACTTGGAGGAAGTTCAAATGTTGGAATATCTTGTGGATTTGGATCATCTGGTTCGATAGTCACTGATTCTACAGATTTTTCAATTGGACTTGGATTTGCCTCCGAACTTTGAGAAAGATCAAATACTGGAATTTCTTCAGAATTGTCTAGCTCTAATAGTTCTGGTTGAGGCTGACACCCATTCAATACTAGTAAAACTACACCAAAGGATACATAATATTTCGATTTCATGAATAAATGAATTAAACAATTGTATTCTAGTTGTTTTCTATGATTTTTTCTAGGTCTTTTTTTCTTGTTCCCATTATTTTTTTTGCCTTCTTTTGCATTACTCCTGCCGGTAAATTGTTAAAGACGATTTTTGGTGGTTTAATTTCTGATTCTTTTATCATAATGCTTCCAAGAATATTTCTACTTACTTGTGTATCATTATTAATCATGCGAATCTCTGGAATCTCATCCTTTAGCTCCCAATCTTTTTGAACTCCAGATTGCGGTTTGTGTCCATGAATTATGGTATCAAATCCCAATTCTTTTAATATTCCACTTATTACTTGCCCACAAGTTTTATTACCATTAATGTTTTTTGCATAGTATCGAGATAACTTTGTATAGCTTTTTTCAAAATCCCCAAGAATCTCCAAAGATTCATCTTCCATAAAATATTCATGCTTCTGAGAAAAAAATGAATCACGAAATCTATCATTAAATTTATTAAGATCTAGAAGGCCGCCATCTCGAAATTGCTTTAATAATTGAATTAGTTTTAATGTTGGATAACCGTGTATATATAGTATATTTTTTGAAGCATGAATAAAGTGTTGTTTTTTTATGAATTCATAATGTTTCTTATCAAGGTTTCGCCCCTTCTTTTTTCCAATTTCTCTGTAGATTTCAATTTCATGGTTTCCATTTAATAATATAACTTCGCATGTAGGAGGGGCCGATTCTTGTAATTCTTTTAAATAATCGATTGAGAACGGCGATGGCTTATTTTTATTAGTCCAGTCTCCTGTATGGATTATTTTTATATTTTTTATTCCGACTTGCCATTCTCTATCTTCAGTAAGTATTCCTGCAAATTTAAGATTCTCATCAATACATTTGATACAATTCCCTGTATCAGAAAGAACAATTGAATGCAAAGTCTCTTCATTAATAATTTCAGGAGATTTTGGAGTTTCAACAACGAAACATTTAGAATTATCTTCTCCTGGCTCCTCTGATGGAAAAAAATCAGGTTCAAGCAGTTTTTTTTCGTTTTTACCAATGGGATCTGTTATCATTTTAAGCTGCTCACGTGATGGCAAATATGGTATTTTGGGAGATACGATTTCCATCGTAACATCTCTAAATCCAAATGATTTAACGATTTTTTGAAACAATCTGGACACCAACCATCTTGATTCTTTTTTTTCAACTATTTTTTCCGAGGATATTTCTTTACTTTCAGTCATTAGAGTTTAAAAAAAGTTGATTATGATGCGAATATTCGCGCTCAATACGTATTAATTATTCACAACAAAAAGTCAAATATTTTTATATAAAGAACATAAATCTAGTTCTAATTCCACTCAAAATTGTATAAAAAATTTGCACGTTTCAAAAAAGTACTCTAAAATTCGTATCAAATGTTCATATTCTTATCTATTTAATTCAAATATGAAAACAACAAACTTCGTTCTCGGCACGCTTATGGTAGCTCTTCCCTTGACTGGATTTGCAGTGGATACAATCTCTGGACCAGTTAATGATGATTTATTTTTTCCTCGAGGAGTTTTAATTGAAGGTGTAGAAGGTCCGGATGATACGGAGTCCACATCAGGAACTTCTTCTGTACAAATTGAAGGAGCTGGAACGGTAACAGTTGCAGACCAGCGGATAGGTGATTTTCCAAGAGTTCTAGTCTCAGGAGGGACTAAAATATCCAGTACTAGGAAGTGGAGTTCTGAGGATTTGAGAAAAACATGGTGGGCAGGTCAGTTTTCTGCCCCTTCAAAAGGGATTAGTCCAAAATATGATGAAGTGGATTTTGCTTCAGGAACAAAAAAGGGGGATAAATTTCAAATAAAGAAAGCCTATCAGTGGGGATTATCTAATGAAACTTTTAAGTTTAGTCCTGCTGCCGGAGTGGTCTTACCGGCAGATGAAATTGATGGGGTCAAATTATTACTAGCTTATAAGAGTTCATCTGGATCTTGGAGTGTAAAAAGAGATGATTATTGTGTTGTTCAGTCTGGACTGTGTCCTTTAGAAGTAAGTGATATCCGAGCCGTAGCGATAATAAAAGAATCTTATTTGGGAGAATGTCCTATGGATTCGATTACAAACGGGAATACAGGTAGTGTTCCAGATTGTGCGGTTTCGTGTAATCGTGGTTATGAGTTGTCTTCGGATGGAACTGCTTGTTTAAATCCTGATGGGGAAGAGGAGTTTTTTGATGAGGAACCATTTGAGGAGTCAGTGGAGGATTTTTCTGAAGAGGAGGTCGTGGAAGAAAAAGCTCCATCAATGAGATCGGGATATGTTCGATATCGAGGATCCAGAGGCCAAGAACGTGTCTTGGATGAGGAAGGACTAACAAATGGAGAGCTTAATTTGGTAAGAAAGATGAATTTAGGTGTTAAAAGTCCAATCCCAAATAGTGAAGTTTTGGCAAGTCTGCCAGAAGAAGAAGACGGTGAAGATTCAATGCGGGATCAGTTTATAAATTATATTCTGGAGATGCGTAATAATTTTGGGGAAGGAGAGAGTGGGAATGTCTACACAACTGCGTCATTACAGCAGGAAGAAGCCCCGGAAACAGTGGAAGCTGTAGCAGCTGAGATGGAAGAAGAAGTACTTCATGGAGCTGCACCACTGCTCCCAAGCACAGGACCAGAAATATTTGCGGTTTTAGCAATCGCAGGAATAACCCTCATGCTGATTGGTACAGCAAGGAGGAAAGAATAATCTGTTTGAAATCCCTTAATTGCGAAATAAATATAAATACAAAACGTTAATGAAGAAAGCACCGCATATATATGTGGTGCTTTTTTTTTATTGATGATCTTGTTTATCAATTATTTTTTGTCAAAAATTGTAATTACTCCAATAAGGAAATCCTGTAAATTGGCTCTATAAAAAAGATAAACTGAGATATTTGGTCTTCGCCAAGATGCGATTTTCATTGGGCTCCTCGGCTGATAAATCAGCCTTCGTCGCCCATGAAAATCGCAAAAACTACAATTTTAGTTTTTTTAGTTTTTTTTCATTTGACAAATACCTATTAATTAGCTAATAACAATTCACATATATCTAATTATAGTATTTATTAATTTATAAAATCATGAAAGTTGTTGTAGATTCTTGGTCTGAAATTTTAGTGCCTCTGATACCAGAAGAAGATGGAAATGAGGTTCTGGAAAAAGTGATTGATATTTTAGCTCCAGATGAAGAGAGCCTATTACGAAAAGTTTGGATAGATAAGGGAAGAGATGAAAAGAGAACTGCATGTTTTAGGTTTTATCCATTGCAGGAGCATACTGGAGCTTGGGGGCTAGATACCTATAAAGTACGAGGAGCACGAGAAATTATTAAATCAATCAATGAAACAATAGGAAAAGTTGGTAGAGCAGGGATTAATCATATTCAAATGCAAGATAATGATTATAAAAAGTTTACTCTTAATCGAGCAGTGAATTTTGAAAATGAAAAGATACGATTACTAACTGATGAAGAACTTAGAGAGATTGCTCAATTACCAAATTTTTACAGAAGAAGTACAATGTTTAAAAAAATTGATGGAGTTGAATATTTGATATTAGAAACGCATTTGGATTTTTATATTTTGACGAAAGAACAACATAGGAGTATGTGGTGGTATTCAGAAAATGATGGGAAAACAATGGATGATCTATTAGGAGTTGAAGGAGAAATGCCTTCAGGTTTACCTTCTGATTTTGAAAATGAACCAGAAACGCCTATTGAGGTTATTGATACACCATTAGGTCCAAATGGAGAAACGATGGATGATATGTTTTTAGATCCTGAAACGACTGAAGAAAAGGAGCAAAAAAGTAAGAAGTATAGATAATTCGTATCCCCCCAAAAAACCAATGTAATCTTACGATACCATGGCCGATTGTCGTCGAATCAAATCAGCCAAAGAAGGGAGCTCATAGTTTTT
>CAZQFO010000132.1:0-5422 GCA_964592695.1 uncultured Candidatus Peribacteria bacterium | reverse complement strand
CATGATAGTATTGATTGCTTTATTGAGACCTTTGCTTGATTTTCATGAAGTCAATTGCTGAACAATTACTTTTTTTGTAAATAATTATTTCAAAGTCTAGCTTTTAGCATTTCCACTACCATTGGAGGATTTGCAGCTCCTCGAGATTTTTTCATCACCTGACCAACAAGAAATTGGATCACCTTTTCATTTCCCGACCTGTAATCTTCCACTACTTTTGGATTTTCTGAAATCACCTCATCTACCCACTTATCCAAAGCCCCACTATCTGATACTTGTTCCAAGTTCAACTCCTTCATCAATATTTCTGCAGACTTTCCCGTTTTCATAGAATTTTGTAAAATTTCTTTCGCACCACTTGATGAAATTTTTTTTGCCTCTATTAATTTTAAAACATCTGCCACGTGTTGTGGTGTTACAGCAGACTGTATCCATTCAGAATTTGCTAAAACAACAGATAAAATTAAATTTGCTGATTTTTTCCCATTTTCAGAAAGCCTAACAGCTTCCTCAAAAAATTTTGATAAATCCAAACTCTCAGCAAGCTTTAACCCATCATCATGATTCAATCCAAAAAACTCTCTATATCGATGATATTTTGCTAATGGCAACTCTGGAATTGAATTTTCTATGGCAGAGATTTCAGAATCAGAAAACACTAATGGTGGTAAATCTGGTTCAGGAAAATACCTATAATCCATAGCCGATTCTTTACTTCGAAGTAATTTTGTTTCTTCTTTATCATCCAACCATCCCACCGTAGTTTCTGCATCAGGAGGAGTACCCGATTCCCATAATTTTTTTTGACGGTTGATTTCGTATTTTACAGCTTTATAAAGAGACGAAAAAGAGTTGAGATTTTTTATCTCTGAACGTGGATAAAGTTTTTTTTCACCTTTGGGTCGGAGAGAAACTGACGCATCAAATCTCATCATTCCTTTTTCCATATCTGCATCTGAAGCCTCCACAAACCGAAGTATTTTTTGAACTTCTTTAGCAAAAACTTGTGCTTCCTCTGCAGACCGAATATCTGGTTCAGTTACTATCTCGACAAGGGGAGTTCCAGCTCGGTTATAATCACACAATGTGCCATTTTGAGTATGCGTTAATTTACCCGCATCATTTTCCATATGGACTCGTGTAATTCCAATAACAATTTTTTTTCCGTCAATTTCAATTTCTACTTTTCCATCTAATGAGATTGGTTGATCATACTGCGAAATCTGAAAACCAGAAGGTAAATCAGGATAAAAATAATTCTTTCGATCAAACTTGGAAAAAGACTGGATTTTGCATCCAAGTGCAGCTGCTCCTCTCACACCTTTTTTGACTGCTTTCTCATTTATTACAGGTAACATACCCGGCCAGCCCATACATACCGGACATACTCGAGAATTTGGATCCACTCCAAATGCATCATTATCACAACTACAAAATAATTTTGTTTTAGTAGAAAGTTGTGCGTGAATTTCAAGACCAATTATCGTTTCTAGTTTCATTATCATATTTTTTAAAACAACATTTAAAACAACATTAAGTGTAAGAAAAAAAACTTCTCAATCAACCGTAAAAGAAAATATTTTATTTGATCCATAAAGCATTAATAATGTGAAAACTTACTGGGATATTTTCCCTCATAATATTGCACAAAACTATGAGATTGTTTTTTTGCCGCTTCATCAGTCTTCGCTCTACGAGCTTCGACCGACAGGCGGGGGTGAGCGAGCGTAGCGAGTCGAGCCCCCGGGAAAAGCGGCTTCCGACGATGCACCTATACTTTATTGGCACATTCTTGCAGATGTCGAAATCGAATCTACTCTTTTCATATATACATTTATCACCCCAGTGAGTGATCACTTAATAATCTATTGAAATTTCCTACCCATTAAGTAATTTAATGACAAATGAGCAATGTGGAAAAAGTATTAAAAATTCGTCTCAGATCAAGTGATTCAATTGCTGATTTATTAGATTTTTTGAACAAAACAAAATCAAAAAAAATTCTCTTTATTTGTCCAAAAAATTATCCAGCATTAGCAGAAGTATCAGTAATTAAAAATGTTCAATCCACAGCAAAAGAACTCGAAAAAGAAGTAATCTTTATCACCCTGCAAAAATGGCTTAGAGATATTATCCAGTTTCAGGGAACTGAAGTATATGCCAAATGTCCAACTGAATACTTAGATCTTGAACCACAAACACTAGGTGATTTATCCGAAAAAGTTCTCGCTCAAAAAAACGAATCAATAGCAATGGATTTGGATCTTACATCTCGCCCCATATCCAAATCATCAGACAACTCTAAACCAAGTTTTTCCACTCAAAAAATACAAAAGGCCGAACATAAACCAATAAGAGGAATATTCTTTTTTATTTTTTTAATACTAATACTTGGTCTGGGAGCGGTTTTATATTGGATTTCTCCACGTGCAGAAATAACACTTAAGCCAAAAATTTCAATAATTCCAACTATCCAAAATGTGATAATAGCTCTGGACAACGCACAAATTCCAGAAACAGAAAAATCATTGCCAGTAGTAAACGGGATTTTTGTAAAACAAGAAGTTTCAGGAACGGAAACATTTCCCTCTACAGAAATGACTCATGATATAACCAATGCTCATGGGAGAGTTACACTTTTTAATGAAACTTCTAAACCAAAATTCTTTATTCCCTCCCGACTATCAACCGATGATGGGATTATTTTCCGTTTTCAAAAAGAAATAACAGTTCCTCCAAAACAAGACGATAAACCAGGATCATTACAAATAGAAATAATTGCAGATGAATATGATGAAAAGGGAAATCCCATAGGTGAACATGGAAATGTAAAAGCCGAAACAGAATTTTTTTTTCCAGCACTCCGTACAGAAACACGAGAATTGTATTATGCAAAAGCGAATTTAGGCCCTATGGTTGGAGGATCTACTCTCACTCATTATTTCATAAACCGAGAAGACTTTGAATCTGCTAAAAATATTCTTACAGAAATTTTTAAAACTCGAGCTATTGAAAATCTAGAAATAAAACTAGCCAACCAGTCTAAACGAGAAGGAAAAAAATACGTTTTTTTAAACTATCCACAACTCATACATACCGAACTCAAAGATACTATTTTTCCTGAAGATTTAATCGGGACAGAGTCTCAAACATTTCAAGTTTCAGCGTTGCTTGAATTATCTGGCTTGGTTTTTGACCAATCAGAAGTTACACAATTTTTGATTAAAAATACAGAAGCCACTCAAGATGTAAGGAAAAAATTAATCAGAATGGATGAGGAATCAGCAAATTACCGAATAATGGAAGCTGAAGAACTTACAGAAAAAGGATGGCTCAAATTATCGGTTTCCATGTCTGGGATAGAAGCCTTGGATTTAGGAGCCACACATAATTTTGCAAAAACTTGGCAAAAAGACCTTAAGAAAGAAATTGCAGGAAAAACAAAAGCTCAAACCATGGAATTACTTATTAACCATCCAGAAATTGATCATGTATTAGACATAAAAATTAATCCATTTTGGGCAAAAACACTTCCACATATCTACGACCAGATTGATTTTAAAATAAAAGAAGACTATTAAAAAACAGTA
The DNA here is from genome assembly GCA_964592695.1 of uncultured Candidatus Peribacteria bacterium. Lineage (GTDB taxonomy): Bacteria > Patescibacteriota > Gracilibacteria > UBA4473 > UBA4473 > CAZQFO01. Next base: position 1,832 of record CAZQFO010000132.1, on the reverse strand, counting down.
TTCCTTTCTTTCCTCGTTACCTTGTCCCCCAAATACCTCGTCACCTAATTTATAATGATCAAAACAGCAGAAGAAATCCAAATTATGAGAGATGGAGGAAAAATACTTCAAGCTGCTCATCAAGCAGTAAAGGAGATTGCACACTCAGGAACATCTCTTCTAAAACTTGATCAAGCCGCAGAAAAAGCGATTAGAGAGCGTAAAGGAATTCCAGGATTCAAAGGATTCAAAGGATTTCCTGCAACCCTTTGTACAATGCTGAATTCTGAAGTGGTCCATGGCATACCAGATAATAGGATTCTAAAACCGGGAGACTTACTTTCTGTCGACTGTGGAGTTATATGGAAAGGATTTTATACAGATGCGGCTTTTTCGCTGATAATTGACGGAGATGATCAAAACCTAAAACGAGCAAAATTCTCAAACTGCGTAAAAAAAGCGCTCCTGATTGGATGTAAACTGGCAAAAACAGGAAATACTCTAGGAGATATTGGACACGCTATTGAGTCAACAGTAAAAAAAGAGGGCTACACCGTATGTCCGGAATATACCGGACACGGATTGGGGCGGAAACTTCACGAAAATCCAACTATTTTTAACCATGGACAACCGGGAAAAGGAATGAAACTAAAATCAGGAATGACACTTGCCATTGAACCTATCATTGTCGCTGGAAATCCAAAAGTAAAAACACTCAAAGATAATTGGACAGTCGTAACAAAAGACGGCAAAGACGCTTGTCAATGGGAACATTGTGGAGTGGTTACAGACAATGGATTTGAAATATTTGCATAAAATAATTTTAAATTAAAAAATCAAAATTTAATATTTAAAATTGAGTTTAAAAATAAAAAATTTTATTCTTCCTTCACTCATAATTTAATTACATATGAAAATATCACCATCCATACTCGACGCAAACTTCCAAACACTGCAATCTGAAATTGATTCTATTGTATCTGCAGACCGAATTCATTTAGACGTCATGGATGGTCAGTATGTTCCCGGAATTACTTTTGGGGCTTCCATATTAAAAAAAATACAGTTTCCAGTTGAAACAGAAGTTCACCTAATGGTCGACGATCCAGAACAACAGTTTGATGCATTTGAATCATTAGGAGTAAATATGATAACCTTTCATATAGAAAATACTCAAGACGTAATTAAGCTTTTACAAGATATAAAATCAAGAAATATTAAAGCAGGTATTTGTGTAGATGGATACACCAGTACAGATATTTTATCAGATGAAGTTTTAGATATAGTTGATCAAGTCCTACTTATGTCTGTTAAAGCAGGAAAAGGCGGACAATCGTTTATGCCTGGAGTATTTGATAAGATTAAATGTCTAAGAAAACGTGGATATACAGGAGAAATAGAGGTAGATGGAGGCGTAAACTTAGATAACGCAGGAGATCTAAAATCTGCAGGTGCTGATATAGTAGTAGTAGGGAATTTTATAATGAAAAAAGAAATAAGTAAACGCTCCAGTGTTATCAAAGATTTTCAAAAAATTTGATTTTTTAGGTTATTTAAATATTACTATTGTATTATTGGATAAGGAGGTGAAGTCGTGTAAGTGTTTTTACCCCCGAAATTGAACTCGATTAGATTCAATTTCGGTCCCGTCAAAAAGTGGGACAGGAAGGAGGAAATTACGAAATACTAGAAATTCTTCACGATAGTGAATAACTAAAAGTATGGAGTCATAAAAATGTTATTATCCCAAAAATTGAATCAATTAGATCAATTTTTGAGAGGAGGACATTACGGAATTATGAAAGTGTTTTTATCCCGAAATTTTGTCCGATTAGGCTAAATTTCGAGAGGAG
>CAZQFO010000131.1:0-5423 GCA_964592695.1 uncultured Candidatus Peribacteria bacterium | reverse complement strand
ACATATTCAAATAGCATTAACCCTTTTTTCTTCCTACAATAATCAAGACTCTCAAGTATCCTCCCAAAATTCCAATGTAAATCCTAAAAATCCAATTTCTTCATCCAGTGTTTATGCAGTTTCCCGCATTTCATGTGAAGGCGTTACACTGAAATTTTGGGAGGATACACTCTCAACAATGATTTTAAAATACTCAGGCTTTGTAAATATGTTGACCCATTCAATTGTTGTGAGGGTTAAAAAATGAAACGCATTCTCATTTTCCTTGTTTATTCTGATTGTAGGCATGAAGAAATATTACATTTATATCTAACATATGCAATCAGGCTCCACAGCCTCCATTTTTTATATATTGAGTTTGTCGGACTATGGAGCCAGCGATGTCGGTTCTTTTTTTCACAAAAGCCATCACTTTGAGAATTCCCCCAGTGAGTGATCACGCTTTTTGGTTTCTACATAACCACCTGGCACAGGATAAAAGGAATTACCCAATTTAACTATTTAAACCCCGGAGGTGGCATGTTTTGTACACGTCCATCAGGACGGATAACAAAAGCATGGTGGTTTGGGTCACAGTTATCACTATCAGGATAACAACGATCAGGAGACGTATCAGGAGGAACAGGTGGCGCATATCTGCGTATGAAATGCAAATCATAACGCTGAGCAACTTGACGATTGGTTTCCGGTCCCCACGGATTAATAAAATCTTCAAGCATAGCACCACCAAGGGTGTTTCTGGTCAAGAGCGTTCCCTCTAGAATCAATTGATCTCCAAATATATCACGGTCTTCACGATTTAACCCATTATCTGCATCGTCCATGTCAGTTATTTCATCAATATTTTCTAAATCAATATCATCTAATGATGGCGTTGCATTTGCTGCAAAATTTGTACTCATGATTCCTCCGTCTGCAAAATAAGTACCAACAAAATGTCGTACCGAGTTACTGACAAATATATTTCCTGTTCTGGATATTGGACGAATAGAACCCTCTTCATCATCATCTACGGTTCGAACGTCTGAATTTATTAAGATCACGCCAAGAGACGCATCGACTGATTCATATGACAGATCACCAACAATAAAAAGATTTCCATCTTCAATAACAATTGTATGACGCCCCTCTGCAATTATTCCTTCATCAATTACCACTGTTCCGCCTTGATAATAAGTAACTTCACCATCTACAAAATCATCAGGATTCTCGACATCAAAATCATAATTTGTTTCTGCAGCTTTATTCCGAATCAATTTATATGCATTCTTTGTAATCTCTTCACGAACATCTTTTGCCGTAGATCCTCCCATTTCTAATATTCGGGAACTTTTGGTTGGATCAGAACCTTCTTGATATGTATAACCTTTATTTGTTAATATCTGTCCTTCGATATCCGCTCCTACTATTATCCCGGCAAGTTCGGTGTTGTCACCTCCATATGCATCTGTTATATCTACCTCATCTTCCTCAAATATCGTCTGATCTCCAACTTGATTTCCAAGGTTTCCTCCCGGATGAGTTATAGTTCGCTTAGTACTAGGAAATACTGCATCATCTGTTAAATCAAAATTAATTTTAGAGAAAAATGCCATATGTACATCATTTAAAATTCCGGCAGGAACTTTTAAGTAACTGATAACGGTATCGGTGGCAGATACGTTCGCTTCTTCTCCCGTAATAAAAACTGTCTCCCCCCCTCCTTCAAATTCATGAAGAATAAAGTCTTCGCCAGACCCATCTCGATCTACAAATGCTTGTAAACTAACCATTACTCCAGCAGCAGGAAGGTTTTCAGTGGTTCTATCTGTAGTTACAAACTCATGAATTTCTTGAGCAACTCCGATTAAAAATTGTATAACAGGAGAGGGCTCAACAAAAGTTAGTTCAGGATCTGTTAATGGAGCCTTGTCACTCATATACATCCTTACGAAAGGTTCAAATTCTAGGGGATAGGTGGAAGATAAAGGGGTAATAGTCCCGTCAAGTTCACCATATTCATCTACATTGGGGACTTCTATTAAAAATACGGTATTTCTGGGACTGTCTTTGCTTAGTATGTAAGCACGTTTTCCTGTAAATGTATCTACTACCTTGGAGAGGACTTCTCCGGAAGGAACCATAGATTTTACCGAAAATGTTGCCTGTCCTTGAGTAAGGGGATCCTCTTCTTCTGGCGACAAAGTTATCTCATGCTGTTTATCGTCATTAATAAGGCTAAAACTAGTGCCTTCTCCTGTAGAATCATCTCCTATGTAATCAGTAAATCTTAACCCATTTGTGTAAGCTTTTATGTCGGCGTCTTCATCATGAGTGATAGCGGGATCTGTGTATCCAGGCATCATATCATAGCTTCCACTACTTATGTTTTGAAATAAATCGATGTTATTACTATTTCGGAGCATAAATCTTACAGTTGCATCTCGAGGAACTGATTGAGCTTCTACATTCCCCACCAAAAACATCATTATCGCTATCAATAAAAATTTCTTCATTTTTATTTTTTTAATTATCATCCATAATGTAACATTAATCTAAGAAACAATCCAAGTTTTTTTGTGAAAGTTTACGACAATATAATTAAAATGAAATAAATGTTATAAATTAAACCCCATGTCAAAAAAAAATCAACTCTCACCAAAAAAACTTTTCTTCTGGGGAACACCAAAGCTAGCTATCCCTACCCTCAAAAAATTGCACCAGCTACCAGACGTAAAAATCGTTGGCATAGGTGTGCCTCCGGATAAAAAAGTCGGAAGAAAACAAATCAGTACGCCTTGTCCTATAAAAATTTTAGCACAAGAACTGAAACTTCCTATTTTTGAAATCAATAATAAAAAAGATCTTATTGAAATTTTTGAAACACAAAAAATAGATTTAGGAATTGTGGTAGCCTTCGGCATGATATTTCCTGCCTCTGTTTTAAGTATTCCAAAATTTGGAGTCGTAAATGTTCATTTTTCTCTGCTTCCCAAATACCGAGGGGCCAGCCCTGTACAAACCTCAATACTAAACGGCGATATGATCTCTGGAATTACATTTCAGCGTATGGTAGCTGGATTAGACGAAGGCAGTATACTCTACCAAAAAGATGCTGAAACCGGAGGCAAAAGTACATCAGAAGTTTTTGCTGAATTTGCCGATATGTCTGCGGACATGATGCCTGTTTTTTTACCGCGATATTTTGATGAAAAAATAAAGCCCATCCCTCAAGAAGAATTCAAAGCTACATATTGCGGAAAATTCACTAAAGCCGATGGTGAAATTTTTCCTGATCGACAAAACGCAACCGAAATTTATCGCAAATACTTGGCTTTTGATATTTTTCCAGGGATATATTTGGCTACATCCAAAGGCAACGTGAAACTTACTCAGATTTCTCTTTTTTCTCAAGATGGGTATCCGATCCGTTGTGCAGATCATACCTCTATCTTTGTTGTAAGGGCTCAAGTGCCCGGGAAACAAGAAATGGATATTGAGGATATTTTGAGAGGGAATCCAAGATTGTTTGCTTAGGAATCAATCTCTAAACTCCAAATCGGGCAAAAGCTTCATCAAACTCGACTCTCACTTTTTCTCGAATATCTTCATTTTTATCGATAAAAAAAGCATGTAATGCCTGAACAGCCAATTTGCTGTCATTATTATGAACATAAAAAGAAACTCTTCTTTCGGCATTTGTTTGTACTACTGCAAAAATATTTATCCCATGTGCCGCTAGTACCCTGGTCATCATCGCTAAAATTCCTCTTTGATGAGCTAATTCGGCCCCAACTATAGTAATATTTTCATAAGTGCCTTGTTTCCAATCGGCATCTAAAGTGTATTGTTCATTTTCTATTGAAAAATTTTCTATATCTTGCACAAGGGAATCGAGAGATCTTTTTACAAATTTTTGATCAGATTTGTCTGATGGAATTGGAACCGTAAAACAAATAGCTTTTCCATCTGTAATACAATCATTAACATTGATTTTGTGTTTTCGAAAAAGTGCACTAAGAGCGCCAATAAATCCGGCTTCTTTTATCATTGCCGAACATTCAAATCTCAAAAAATGATGAGGATGTCGATTAATCACTTTAAACGGAGCCTCAGTACTAAACTCATGACGTGAATAAATAGTTCCTGGTTCATGAGGGTTTTCAATATTTCGAACTCCTAGAGGTAATCCCAACCCTGTCGCCAAATAAAGAGCATCAACAAAAACCAATTTTGAACCGGCTGCTGATATTTCTAAGCCTTCGCCATGCGAAATATGAGTAATATGTTTGGGGTCGTTGATATCATTACTATCCTCCGGATGCATGCTCATCAACCCATCCACTTCTTTCCATAGAACCACATTTGCTACCTGCCCCCAAACTCTTTGAATAGCAGCTCCTACATTTACAGCTTCAGCATCGGTGTAGCTTCTCCCTACATCTGCCACCATGCCATTTGGCATATTATCCACATATCCTCCTAAAATCAAAATTTCACTGGGATCTCTTTCTCTTCCCTTTAGTTTTTGAATGATTCCTCTTTGAATATTCTCATGAAGTTCTTTGCTGGTTTCATGAGGACTTCCATTTTCTGAAGTATATTCTACTCCCTCAATTGCAGAAGTATTAAATCCACACTCATTTAGAAATATTTTTAATACAGCAACTGCTGTTTTTTCTCCAAGACCGATCATTCGATCTCTAATTTTATCTTCAGATCCGGCCCTCAAAAAAACTCCTGATGATGTTTTATGTTCCATAAGTTCAGGAATAATTGTTTTTAAAATATCATCTGTTGCTTTTTTTGCTTCTTTTTTCTTTGTGTCATCTGTAAAATGTGTATCAATTACATCAAAAATCAATTTTTGAGTTGGTTCTAGTTTGCTTAAAATAGATTTTTCATCAAAGTCTGTATTGTGCAATTTGTCAAGTGTGTTGATAAGCAGATTAGTAACGCCTTTAAATGCAGAAACCACCAAAATCGGTTGTTCTCCTTCTTTTTGAAGACATTCGACGAGGTTTTTAACTTGGTCTAGTTTACTCATATTTGCTCCACCAATTTTATTAATTGATGGTATTCGTTGTTCTTCAGCCCTTGAAGAAGGTGATTTTTCTGTTGTCATGAATTATAGGATTATTAAACAACTTCACCTTTGTAGCTGTTTTTTTGCATATGTCAAGACCTTTTAGTACAAAAACTGGGTAATTCCTTTTTTCGTGTGCTGGGAAGTGTTGAGTATAAGAGAATGTCTTAAAAAATTTTAAAAAAAACACGTATCCTCCCAAAATTTCAGTGTAACGCCTTCACATGAAATGCGGGAAACTGCATAAACACTGGATGAAGAAATTGGATTTTTAGGATTTACATTGGAATTTTGGGAGGATACAAAAACACGTCATCCCGAATCTTCACCCTTCCATCTGGCTCCATATTTTAAAAAA
>CAZQFO010000130.1:0-5554 GCA_964592695.1 uncultured Candidatus Peribacteria bacterium | reverse complement strand
GTGTTGATTGAAATTTCTAGAATTTCAAGCCTTCCCTTTTAGGGTAATGTTCTTTTTTTAACTTATAGACTCGATGTCACAATACATACTTAAATATAGGCATACATACAATCAAATCAATATTTCACAATAAGAAAAGGTTGATTCAAAAAAGTAATTCAATAAAATGGTTATGTACTTTATAATTTTATTAAAATGAGTGAAAATAATTCGATGGTCATGGGAATGTCTGTTTTAGTGGGGGCTATAGTATTAGCTGGTGGATTTGGTGGATACAAGTATCATCAAGGACAAATAAGTCTCGCGATTCAGTCAGGTCAGCAGTATGGATACCAGGCAGCAATCGTTGAAATGATTAAAGTAACGTCAAATGAAAAATGTGAAGCAGCCAATTTGTATGTAGGAGAAGACAAGGTGGATTTAATAAACACTAAGTGTGTCAAGCCTGATGGATTTATTGGTCAAGGGGGAGCTATGCCAGGAGGCGAAACTACAGAAGAGACTGATGAATAATGAAAATCCTCCTAATATCCTATGAACTTGAATACAGTTGTTTGTTTTTGAGCTATGTTTTAGCAGTGATAAAACATGTTTTTTTTGTGAAAAAAAATTATCAAACCTAAGGGCTTGAGAAAAAATAACACTCTTTCCAATTTCATCATAGCTTCACATCATCTAAATTTCTAAAAAAGTCTCAACATATCCCGATATCTTTCGATTTTTTATAAATCTATCTGATGCAAATCTATGCGAACTTGAAAACTTATTTTTTCCCAAGCCCTAAGTAAGTTTGCTCCTTATGTATCTTGTACAATTCTCCATTTAATTTCTTTTTCCAAATGACCATGCGGGATGGTAAATCCTGAAGCCTTCACGTGCCCACCTCCTCCAAATTTTTCAGCCAGTGCCTTTACATCGACATCGGATTTCCTGGTTCGAAAACTAGCCTTTACATTTCCTTTTTCATCTTCTGAAAGAATTACAGCATACTTAGCTTCTGGCATGGAATTAATGAAATCAATTACGCCTTCTAAATCTGATCGTTTAGCTCCTAATGATTCGTATTCATCTTTTTCGACCCCTACTATTGCAGCCCCTTCTTGAGTAATATGTAAGTTTGACAAAACTCTTCCCCATAATTTTAGAGTTTTAAGGTCATATGTTTGAAAAACATTATTTGCAATTTGAGACACATTCCCTCCTAACTTCACCAACTCTCCTGCTGCTTTATAACTCTGAGAAGTTGTGTTTTGGTGCATAAAACTTCCTGTATCTGTATAGAGTCCCAATAATAATGAAGTAGCAATATGAGGAGTAATTCTTATTTCTAATTTTTGAAGCAAATAATAAACAATTTCAGTTGATGAAGTGGCATTAGTGACAACGAAATTAATATCCCCAAACAGATCATTTGAAGCATGATGATCGATATTAATTTTAATGAAATTATCAGATAGAATTCGAGGTTTTGTTTCTTGAAATTTTACCATTTTTTTGTCTCCACAATCGACAAATATAAATCCATCAAAATCATTTTCATTAAAATCTCGAACAAGATCCTTAGCATTTTCCAAAAATTGTAATTTTTGTGAAATTGGATCAATACATCCAATATTAATATTTAATCCAATGTTTTTGAATGCCGTATATATACCAAATGCTCCCCCCAAAGTATCTCCATCCGGGTTTGCATGAGCGAGAACAAGTATGCGTGGACGTTTCGCTAAAAAATTTTTTAGTTTTTCTAGTTCGTTGTTATCAATAAATTGTTCTGATTCCATGTTTGAAATAGCAATTTTGAATTTCATATTATTGTATACTAAAAAATACAAATTGTCAAATTGTTTGTTTTTTTTAGTTTTATCTCTTTTCGTCGTGTGTGGATTTGGATTTTATTTATACATCTACGATAAGAATAAGTCAAATTTTAGTATTTAAAACAAATTAACTTTTTTTCAAATCCAAACAAGAAACACGGAGGAATAAAATGTTTTCTAAATGGGACTTGATCAATCAACTATTTTAGAACTTCGAGAAGAAGTTGAAGATATACATACAGCGCTGGCTAAGTTTGCCGGAAATAGACCTGTATTTGATCTTGAAGCAGATAGAATAGCAGAAGAATATGCAGTTTCTCCCATTACTATCAGAGCCATCGGGCTTGGTGCCATTACTACTTCTCTACAAATAACTGACAGGGTAAAGTTTGTGATTTATCATTATGTGTAATTACTCCAATCCCGCACCATGAAAACAACAAGTAAATGCTGTAAATTGGCTCTATAAAAAAGATAAGCTAAAATGATAGATCTTCGCCAAGATGCGATTTTCATTGGACTCCTTGGCTGATAAATCAGCCTTCGTCGTCCATGAAAATCGCAAAAACTACAACTTTAGTTTTTTTTACTGGTACGTCATTGGAGTAATTACCATTATGTGAATGGATCTCAAACAAAACCGGAGAGAAAGCGAAGAACAGGAGAATTAGCTACTTTTTTTGGAGTTTCGGAACAGCTAGAGAACGCTTCGAAAATGGTTCGAGTATCGGAATTTCAATGCCATTTTCAGTATTTCTGGAATTCAGTAATTCCGAATTTCTGAAATTCTCGGGATTTCAAACTGTTCCCATTAGGGTAATGTTCGTATACATCTTATAAGTTGTGGTTCAATAGCTCTACGAGACTATTGAACCTGAGAAGTGAGAAAAAAAACGACAGCGAGTAGCTGCTAGTTTTTGCAGTGTTGATTGAAATTTCTAGAATTTCAAGCCTTCCCTTTAATGTTCACTTCAGGAGAAAAAGACGATCCTCCGATCAATAGGTTCGAAACTTATCTTTAAAGACGGGGAACTCTCTGTAGAAGCGAAGAAAGCGTTCAAGGTGATCGAGAAACATCATGATAAAGCGTTCAATGAAAAATGAACGTTTGAACCGCTCTTGCCTAGCATAGATAAGCGAAAAAATAGCGATTTGGTCGCTCCTGATCCGAAATGGCTCCGCAAGTTGGAAGCAATCCGAACATATTTCCAATGCCAGCACAGCCTAGCATGTATTTAATTTCGATAAAAACTTTTTTATCGTAAAAATTGTACTTTTTGTATTTTTTTACAAGAATTGATTCATACAATGAATCATTTATGAATATGCCAAACGACTTCAAATCCCCTCCTCCAGATCCCAAAGACTTCCCCTCCTTTCAGGACTATGAAAGAGCGGTGAAAATGCATGAGGAGTTTGTGGATAGATGCAAGGAGGTGGATGATGTAATGGCTCGAACGGAAACAGAGGAAGAATATAATCGGGAAATGGAAAAGCTTGGTTTTACGTGTCATGAGGATGAGTATTGTGAAAACGAATGGTGCCAGAAAAACGAAGAATGTTTAGCTTTTTCTTTAGAGTCTTTTCAGGATGCATCTGATGAGTATTTCTTTTGGAAAATGATGCCAAAAGAGCAGAAGGTTGTTCACCTGAAGCTCGAAGGAGAAGATTGTAATCTGCCAAAAAGCTGGAAAGATCCTGACACAAAAGAAGACCAAGTTATTCGTTTCTGTTTAGCTGTGCATGATGCTATGGTCTTTGAAAACGCCCCAGATATTTCGTTTGTTGATCTGGTAAAACAAAAAGAGGTTCAGGATTTTGGCAGAACCCTCTATTTGTTTTTGCAAAAGACGCTGACGGAGAAAGCTTTTCCGACTAAGGAGGCGAAGGAAATTCAGGAATTCTTACAGAGTAGTAAGACATTGAAGCCTAAAATCACCTCCAAGCTTTTGAAAATGCTGAACGTACTTCTAAATACCAAATAATTTATCCCCCATGAAAAACCTCAAAGAAGATCCAGAACGATATGAACGAATAATCAACGAAGTTGTCGTTGATGCATACGATTCTGAAGAGCGTGTATCAGGATGGTTTTATTATGTGGCTGATAATTGTAATTATCCGTTTAAAGCAAAATGCATAACCGAACGATCCATCTCTCCTCTCAAAAAAGGAGAAGAAGTTGAAGTCCTTGGCATTGGTGATTATAAGGACTGCGAAAAGGAAATGTTTGTTTTGGTGCAATGGGAATCGAGAAAGATCGCTGTCCCTCTTATGCAACTAGAGCCTGTTGATGTAGATGAAGAAACCAGTAATGCTGTATTAGATTGGCACTATTGGGTTCAGCAAGGGTATGAATTCTAATTTTTAGAATCGCATGAAAACTAAAGAAATTGAAAAATTCATAAAATCGAAAAAGAAAGAGGATCTGCAGAGTTTACTGCTGAAGCTTTTTGATAAAGGTGATGAAAAACTTCAAAAGAAAATCATAACTGCCGTAGTTCCTAAAATACATCGAAAAGCAAAAGTTGTTCCCCCTCCTAATCCAAAAGTATTTTTTGAGGAAGTGAAACGTTTTGAGCAGCACGCAGAAGATCAAGATTATTGTGCTCCCAATCGTTATATCTCAAAGAAACAACGATCTGGTTGGCGTTTCTACGTAAAAGAACTACTTGAAAAAATACTACTTCTGATAAAAACAGGTGAACATGAAACCGCCTACAAAAGCCTTGAAATCATTTTAACGATTCTAGATCGAGGCTCTCAAAAATATTGGATTTTCGTTTCAGGACATGCCATAGATGCATCCAAAACAGAGCCGAAAAAGTGGTGCAAGTATTGTTTTCACGCTTTTCTGGAAGCTCATAAATACGACTATCAAAAATTCTTCGATCACTTCATTCCATTGGCTCGAAAATGGGATTTCAATTCCAATCTATATGAAGACAATGCATTTCTTTTTCTGTGGGATGAGTGTGCTACTCGAGACCTGAAAATCATGTTTTTTGAAGCCCTTATTCGTTACGGGACGGAATATTTCCGTCCTCAAAGAACCGCTCAAATCGATGATTACAAAATATCGGTAACTCTTTTGGATTCGAATAACATTGCTATCAAAGTTATTCAGGGAGATAAGGTTGTAAAATCTTGTACGAAAGAAACAAGATGGAGTTCCGGGCTTGAATACGAAAGGTGGTATAAAAAGTTGCCGGAGAATGTCAGGCTTCCGCTTTCTGAATTTTACGGCCAAATGGCAAAATTGGACGATTGGAGCTTCTCCTCCCGAATAAAGAAGTTTCTCTTTCTCGGAATTGGTATTTTCTTTCAGGAAGGACAACCGGAAAAAGCGAGACAATTTTTAGAAGCGCTCCAGCTTGGATTAAAAGAAGAAAAATACTTGTTGGCACTTTCTTATCTTCTCTACAAAGAGGAGGATTTTTTGAAAGCTTATGAGGCCAACCTTCAAGCGAGACTTCCCTATCGGGAAAGGGATGATGAAGAATTTGAACAAAACATAAAGACAAAGCTTATGCCTCTGGAAAAGAAGGAAATTGAGAGGGAAGTGAAACAGAAAATGAAATAAGCATCACCTGCCACAACACTTCTTAAATTTTTTCCCCGAGCCACAAGGACAGGGCGAATTTCGTCCAACTTTTTCTACCTGCACTGTTCCTCCCCCGTCTTGACCCAAGTTCGACACTCGAAACATAAAAAAAGGCCGTTTTTGGCCTTTTTTT
>CAZQFO010000129.1:0-5584 GCA_964592695.1 uncultured Candidatus Peribacteria bacterium | reverse complement strand
CTAGTTTTTGCAGTGTTGATTGAAATTTCTAGAATTTCAAGCCTTCCCTTTTAGGAATGAGAATTTAATAACTCGTAATAAAAAGTTCACAATGCATCCATCTTTAAATTTTTCTGACAAAAAAAATCCTCATCGTAACCCGTTACGTCTGCGGTTTTTTTCATCAGAGAAAATTCAAATATGAAATACATTGTGAAGCTTTTTCTTTACGACTAATTTAATCCCCATCCCTTAGGGTAATGTTCGAGAAACTTTGATACATTACATTCGGACCTGGAAACGCACTTTTTTATCATCAAGCCATCAAATTGAGAAATCCCCTTCTTTTTTTGTTCCCCCCCTACTCTAACTCCTCTCGCTTCACATACTCATCTACAAAAATTGAGATCGAAGCTGCGATGGGTACGGACAATATCATTCCGAGAATCGAAAGCGGTACTCCTCCGATAGCATTCCCCAATATACCACCAATGGCTAATGCCAGAAGCGTTGCTACTGATGAAAGGCCCACTACTCGCTCCATAACATATGGAACCAAAAAGTTCCCTTCTAAAAATTGTGCAATTGCGATCCATACTATCACTGCAAATAATAAAACCCAACTGATATTTAGTGCGATTAATCCAGCTAAAATACCGGTTGCCAATACTCCAATATAAGGAAATAACTCCATAAATCCTGCCAGAAGTCCCAATGTTGCAGCATACTTCATCCCGAGTGTCCATTCGAGAAACTTCATCCCCGCAAACATAAATGCGCCCATTACAATCATAAGGATTACTTGCGCCTTAAACCATTCTGCCATTTTGAGCTGAATGTTTTCTGATTTGGTTTGGATGTACGATCTTTTCCTGGGAGGAAAAAGAGCCAGTGCGAAATAAGCAATTTGTTCTCTTTCCATGAGAATAAAAAAGAGTAACACCAATGCAAATATCAAATTAAACACTCCCTTAAATATATCACTCATAATACCAAATGCGGACCCAGCTGCCGCTTGTAGATTATTAGAGATTAGCGATAGATTTTGAGATAACCATTCTTGTAGAGCTGCAGGATCAAACTCTGCTCCGACTTTTCCAAATATGTTTTGGAGTGTTGTATAACTCGAATCGTTATTTATGATAAATTCTTGTAGATCTCTGGCTATCGCCAAAAGCTGTTCTGCTAATATCGGAACGATTTTGACAAATAAAACTCCTAACCCTCCAAAGAAAGCAATATATAATAATAGAATTGCTAATGGACGAGGGATTTTTTTTGATTCAAAGAAACTTACCACTGGTGCTAATCCCATTGCCAAAAAGAAACAAATTGCTGCTATGATTAAAACACTTTGCAATTGAAAAAATATTTGCTGAAGCGCCAAAAATATGGCTATTACTAATATCACCTTGACAATTGTCTTTGTCGAAATATCAATATTCAGCGTCTTCCCATCCTCTAACAGAGTTTCATATTCTGCTAATTTTTCTGTTTCTTTTTTCTTATCATATTTTTCCCGCGCATCTTGCAGGTCTTTTAATTTTCCAGATATCTTATGTATAATTTTTTTCATTGTTTACATCTCGAGAATTGCAGAAAATTAGAAATAATGCAAGCGACTTTGAAATCACCTTCTGTTGCTTTTTTTAATTTTCACCTGTCTTTTTAATTCATCCAGGTTTTTTTGATCATTTAGATCTGTGACCAGTTCTTGCAGATTTTGAAACCCCAAATACTTAATATCCCCCTGAGACAACTCTCCAACAGAAAATATCACAGAATCTCTGTAATCATTATCGATATCAACTAAAATCTCACCATTTCGTCCTAATTCAAACGGACCATCTGAATCCGTCCAGTCAATTGCTGGTAAATTCGCTAGTTTGTCTGACACTTTTCCGAGAAAACGTTCTTTTCGAATTTCTGATGATTCGACACCACGACGAATTCCTCTCATTTCATCTCGCAATGGTTGCATTGATCTTTTAAATTCTTCTCCAATGCCATGCATCTGCTCTCGAAATTGTCTGCCTTCTCTTCTCACTCCTCTTCCAATTTTGCTTATTGCCTGTCTGTTTTCCGGGGTATTCATATTTCGTGCCATTCCCGTCATAGCCTTTCGAAATCCCTCAAACATGCTTCCAATATTTCGTCCTAATTGCTCTGGAGATTGAGGATTATTTAGTGCATTAAAATCCGGTTGTGTTCCTCTTTCCCTTGCGTTTTGCATTCCTTCCAACACCCCTCTCATTGTTCCAAATAATTGTTGCATAGCTCTTGGACCTTCCGTTTGCAACATCTGCATTTCCCGTGAGAAATTCCTCGGTCTAGATGATGGTCGATATGGTTCGTCATTACGTTCTGATTGAGGAGTATGTGGTACCACAGGGTCAAAATAAACGAATCTCCCCCAATCAACAAGGCCGATAATATTTTTTAGGTATTTCATTTTTTAAATATTTTTATTAATCAAATTTTGCTATTTCTGCTTCAATCTTCTTGATCTCTGCTTTTTCAATTTTTCTATCTGCTTCTTCTTGATCTTTTTGCTGAATTTTTTGCATTTTTCGGATCAGTGCTTTTGTTCGTGCTTGGCTTTCTTTTATTGATTTCAACTGTGCTTTAAGTGTTTTGATATATACCTCCTGAACTTTGAGAAGAAGTTCCTTGGTTTTATTCAGTTCTTCCTTATCAAGCAGGGGCAATACGTGTTTGATCCATCCTTCTCGATCGGTTTTATTATCAAATAACGGTGATAACCGCACTAATTCAATGATTTTTCTTTTTAATGATTTCATTTTTTATTTATTAGATCTTGTTATTTTATCACACTTATGAGCACAAATCAACTTTTTTCTAAACAAAAATTGGATAATTCATCAAATCTTATTAGTATTGTGAAAAGGACAACTACAAAGGATTTCCCATTCCTTTATTCTTCATTTATTTCCTGCCATGTTTGTACTCGGCGAAGTTACGGAACATCGCCTTCAGAGTCTATGTAAATACTATATATATTAATACTCACCAATGTTCTTTTCCAAAAAGTCTTCCGGTATCCTCGGCATGAATGCCAGGAATCTGTTATATATCTCGAAATACAATTCCCTCGCCAGCAAGAAATTTGCGGATGATAAAATCTTTACGAAACACTTCCTGGAATCACGAGGAATAGGTGTTGCGAAGCTTTATCATGTCATAAAAAGTCATCAGCAACTCACTTCTGACTTTTTTGATATACTTCCCAATCAGTTTGTAGTTAAGCCAAACAGAGGATTTGCCGGCGGTGGGATTATTGTCATAAAAGAACGGAAAAAAAATTATTGGATTACCGCCTCCGGCAAACGGATTGATGATGAACAATTATTTCGAAACTGTATAGACATATTGGAGGGGAAGTACTCAATATCAGGCGTACATGATCAGATTATTTTTGAGGAAAAACTCGATCCCCATCCAGATTTCCGATCATTGACGGAGGTGGGGCTTCCGGATGTCCGAGTTATTGCTTTTAATATGGTGCCGACAATCGCCATGCTTCGTGTCCCCACAAATGAATCCGATGGAAAAGCAAACATGGAGCTAGGTGCCATTGCTATGGGGATAGATATTGGATCGGGAAAAACCACTGGTGCTGCTTATTATTCTAATTATATCAAAAGAATGCCAAACGGTCAGAGTGCCGTAGGGTTTCAAATACCATATTGGAACGATATACTACATGCCGTAGCAAAGATACAGAGTGTAACCAAAATCGGGTTTCTAGGAGTGGACTTGGTGATTACAAAAACAGGTCTCAAAGTACTGGAGATTAATGCGAGAGCTGGTTTAAAGGTTCAAATTGCTAATAGAGTTCCTCTCCGAGCCAGATTAGAAAAAATATCAGACATCAAAGTCGTTACCCCTGAGGATGGGGTAGAAGTCGCCAAAACACTTTTTTCTACTACTTCATCTGTAATCCGTGAAGAATCAAAACCCGAAAAACCGATTATCGGGATCATGGAACCAGTAATACTCTATGGAGATAAACCTCAAAATCTTTATGCACAAATCGACTTACTTGCTGAAGAAAATAGTATTTCTGAAAAATATTTTGATGCTTCGGTTATGGATTTATCGATTGCCGGAAAAAGACTAAAACTTCCGGTAGAAAAAGGGAAAAACAAAGGATCGGATATTATATTAGCAGGAAAATATATGGGAGATTTTTTGATTGACCCAAATAAAAAAATTGGAGCCAGTAGCATGTTACTCACTGCAAATTTAGATGAAAAAGTGATAAAAAATATTGATAAAAAAATATGTGAAATTGATAGTCGTATAAAACTGCTTTCAAATATAAATCCAAAAAACTTGGCAGAACAAAAGACTATATTTCTTGCCCATCCTGACTACTCTCCACGTTTTTTTTATCGTGAATCAACGATAGATTTTGATCAGATCAGAACAGATCTCAAAAAAATTCCCAGAAATGTAAATCATTTTCTTTTCCCTTTATATGCGAACAAAATTGAATCTATAGAAAATAAATTACATCTTTTAGAAAGTACGGATTCAAAAGATTTTGGAGTTTTCTCAAAAAAGTTGTTTGGCCCTATAACTCAAAATATTTATAAGTCAGCACTGAGATTTCTTCGTGATCAAAGTGGGAATTTAAAACCTGATGAAAGTCCCGAACTGGAAACAAAACAAGCCATCGAAGTCCTAAACAATTTTTTGAATGTCAACAAACTTACTCATTGGGAGATCAAAATCCTCGAAGATTCTGTTTCTGATATTCAGGTAACTAAACGAAATTCTATATTACTTAAAAAAGGTGCTACTTTTAAAAAAAATCGCCTAAAGGCTCTCCTGGTTCATGAGATTGGAACTCATGTATTTCGTTTTGAAAACGGAAAGAATCAGCCATTTGAGATTCTAGAAAGGGGGACGGCAAATTATCTCCATACAGAGGAGGGATTGGCGGTTTGGAACCAAAACCAACTGGCGTTAAATTTAGGAGATAAATTTTTGAAACCCGCCTACCATATTATAGCCATATATATGGCAGAACGCATGAGTTTTCGAGATCTTTTTCATTATCTGAAAACCACTCATAATCTAGAAGACGAACTCGCTTGGGATCTTTGTGTAAAATCAAAGCGAGGACTCAAAAGCACCGACCTTCGTACGGCTTTTACAAAAGGATCAATTTACTTCACCGGAGAACGGGCCGTAAAGAAATTTTTGAAACAGGGCGGAAAGATTGAGGATTTGTATGTGGGAAAGATTGATATTGAAGATTTGCCGCTAATTCAGAAAATTGAGGGATTGAAGAAGGCGAAGTTTTTGCCGTAATTGATTACCGATCCTTCACTCTCTGAAATGCATTTCTATATACTTCCATAT
Organism: uncultured Candidatus Peribacteria bacterium; assembly: GCA_964592695.1. Lineage (GTDB taxonomy): Bacteria > Patescibacteriota > Gracilibacteria > UBA4473 > UBA4473 > CAZQFO01. The sequence continues at coordinate 214 of CAZQFO010000129.1, read as the reverse complement.
CATCTCTGTTTCCAATTGCAATGATATCAATACAGATTTTTTGCTCCATAATTTTATAGACTATACGAATTTTTTTATTATCTACATAGGCTTTTTTGTAACCGGATAAGTTTGTTTCAGCTTTGTGTCCTAAATTTTTACCACTTTCTGGATTTCTTGGTATATCGGAATTTCAATCTTCTTCGTAAACCCTGTAAATGCAGCAGTATTGCAA
>CAZQFO010000128.1:0-5623 GCA_964592695.1 uncultured Candidatus Peribacteria bacterium | reverse complement strand
CATCGTACTTGACAGAGCTTGTCGCGAAAATGACCTTAAACCAAAAGATTCAAACAATACTTCTTTTGAGGATGGATTACGCTGTGTGCGCTCCATGTTCCATTGTATTTTTTATAACTATCGAAATTTTCATGAACCTGGTATCTGGCCCCTTGCCCCTTGCTTATGGTTTGTCTTTTTCCGAATTCTTTTTTCTTTGAGTCATATGATGCTTGTGTGACAATAGGGTCTCCATTTTTACCAAATTCGATATGTACTGACCAGATTTTCAATGTTTCTGGTCTGTTGGCACACTGTACATGGACACCATCATGCCCCCAATAGGTTTTGTTCTCACTACTTGTTGCCACTTGAACGAATCCAAAAACGAACCCAGAAATGAGGATAAATCTTGCAATTCTACTTTTCATGTCATTTCTCCCATAAATTAAGATTGTTGGCTTCACCAAGACGAATACAAACGACATGTTTGAATTCGTTTATATGGAGCCAACTTACGTAATTTGAAGGTATTATGTACTATTATTCCAAGCTTCTAACGAAGAGAAAACCTGCTCTCAATCTCAATAACTTGAGATAATCCATTGAAGATTAGCTATTCTCAATAAATAGAATGCCTTTTTCACAGAGAACAAATAGCTCTTCGTTACTCGATATGTAAAAGAGCTCGTTTAATTGAGATTTTAATACAGGTGTAAATATCTATGTCAAGTTAATTTTGTGTAATCTCTCCATATCGTTTTTTTGTTTGACTTATCTTGCTTTTTTTGACAAAAGGGTGTATAATCAGTCTATTAAATTTTTATATGATTTTGTTTAAGAATAAAAAATGGCTTTTTGCAGGGGTGATAACAATATCATTTATATTTTTTTCTATTTCTAAGTTTCAGAAAGAAGGTAAAATCTCTGAATACAAAGAAGAAACTACGAAGTTAAAAAAAATTGAAACTGTTGTTTTTGGTCAATGGCAACCAAAACAAGGTCGAGAAATAATTGGAGTAGTAGAATCTGAACAAGAAACTGATGTGTTGGCACAGGTAAATGGAACGATAAGTCAAACTTATGTAAATATTGGTAATTCCGTATATCGAGGACAAATACTTGCTTCTTTTAAGAAAACAAATGATGTGACTCAGATTAATTATGAAAATGCTTTGGCAAATAAAGAAGCCGTACTTTCTTCTGCAGAAAATGTGGTGAGGTCTGCAAAAATTGCTCTGGAAACAGCTACTCGTGATTTGGTACAAGCTAAATTGACTGAAGATCAAAATCGAAAACAAGTATTTGAAAACCTAAAAACTCAAACAAATAATTCAGAAACTACCACCAGTAATATATTAAACTGGATTGATCGAATTTTGGGGGCATCACAAAAATATAGATTTGAAAATATTACCGGTCGACATGAAATAGGTTCCTCTGATCGTGTAAATAAACAGATCGTTAAAAATTTGACTGAAGAATTAGTCCATAAATTTAGTCGAAATAATGAATTATCAATTCGCGCAAAGGAAAATGATATTCTAAAATATGGATCTGAACAATTGAATTTTATTAGATCTACAAAAAAAGTATTACAAAAATTTGATAATTTAATACATGGAACCAGGGTGACGTCAAATTTTTCTGAAGCAATATTGGAGGGGTTTAGGACTCGATCTGCTGGATATTTAACCCAGATAAATGGGGAAATATTAGCCCTAGAATCTACTATCGAAAATGCAAAATCAACACAAAAAAGGAGTCGTTTATCAATTGCATCGGTTGAAAATCGGGTTCGTAATGCAGAGGCGGCATTGCATTTAGCTGATTCTAATTCAAACTCACAGATAACAGCTGCTGAAAACCAGGTAAGAATTTATCAAAAATCACAAAAGGACTTGGAGATTAGAGCCCCTTTTGCAGGGACCATTATTGAGAAATTTGTTTCCATTGGAAATCAGATTATGCCGGGCCAAAGAGTGTTTTCAGTTTTGGGGATAGCTGAGCAGGCTAAGGTTTCTGTAAAACTTACACCAGATGAATTAGAAAATATTCAGCATTCAGAACATGTAAAAGTGCAATTTAATACAAATGAAATAATTGAAATACCTCATGCAAATGCAAGCATTCGAATTAATCCTGAAAGTCAGAAAATACAGGTAGAGTTCCCAATTGCAACTCTTCCAGATAATGTGTATTCTGGGGCATTTGTAAAAGTCTTACTTCCTTTAAATGGTGTCAAATCTAATTTATTACCTATTTCCTCAATAGCTTTTGAGCCAGATGGAGCAGAGGTATTGGTGGTTGACGAAGCAGGGATTACAAAAAGACAAAATGTTTTCATTGGAAAAGTGGTGGCGAATGCGGTTTCAATTATCGAGGGATTGAATGATGATGATCAAGTCGTAAGGTATAGAAGTCAGGTTTATTCGGGAGAGGTGGTGGAAATTTTGGATAATTAAATTTTATTCAGCAATTGACTTTATGAAAATCAAGCAAAGGTCTCAACCTAAGTTTGACAATGATTTTGTCAAATTTGATAAAATCATTGTTAAACTTGGGAGAAGGTTTATTCGGAAGAAGATGTGAAGCGAGTAGTGAGATTCGGTAAAAACTTCATCGAACACTCAAAATATCCCCTATTATAGAGCTTAAACCGTATTTAGAAACCCCTGAAAACCGGGTGGTATCGCCAATGGAAAATTAGTGGAACACTCCAAGGGTAAAGAGGTAGAACTCCATGTCAATAATTTGATTGATGAATTAAAGCGTTGGGGTGAAATTTTTAAGTGGCAACTTCCTAACTGGAATCCCGCTTAATTTGAGTATGAAATATTTTTCAGCATTCGCAGGTATCGGTGGTTTTGAACTCGGCATTCAGCGTGCTATCCCTCACGCTGAATGTGTCGGGTTTTCAGAAATAGACCGGTATGCCGTTCAGGTATACCGCCAGCATTTCCCGAACCACAAATACTATGGCGACATTACCAAAATATCAACCGACTCTCTTCCCGACTTCGACTGTTTCGTGGGGGGATTTCCTTGTCAGGCTTTTTCCATTGCTGGAAAGCGTGGAGGATTTGAGGATACGAGAGGGACTTTGTTCTTTGAAATCGCACGGATACTCCGAGCTAAACAACCTCGATTTTTTGTGCTGGAAAACGTCAAAGGACTGCTCAGTCATAATGAGGGGAATACATTCCGTGTCATCATCCAAACGCTTACAGACATGGGGTATTGCGTGGAATGGCAGGTGTGTAACAGCAAGAATTTCGGTGTTCCCCAGAATCGGGAAAGAGTGTTCATTATCGGACATTTTAGAGAAGTCTCCACATGCAAAGTATTTCCTTTCGGATAAAACTTTTCAGAATCTTTTGAAATACAACCAACGGCAAATTGAAAATGACACAGGTTTTGCCGCCAAATTTCACAAAAAAGAAGAAATTATGGGGACAATCAAGGTGTGTGGGATGAATAAAGACAACCTTGTTCTTGAGTCTCCTCCTAATGAATTGATTGAATTGGTAAGCGGGTCACAGGGTTCGAGAATCTACGATTCCAAAGGTATTTCTACTACTCTATCCGGTGAAGGGGGTGGGATGGGAGGGAAGACGGGACTTTATACGGTAAAAGGTATGAAAGTCCGAAGACTCACCCCTACCGAATGTGAACGATTGCAGGGTTTTCCGGATGGATGGACGGAAGGTGTTTCGGAAACGCAGAGATATAGACAGCTTGGGAATGCCGTGACGGTAAACGTCATTGCATCACTTTTTATACGCCTACGCAAAAGCGATTCCGATTTCTTCACTGATAAAACCAACTAGAACGTGCGTTTATCACAGTATGCTTCGGCGCATAATACTAATTTTTATTTTTAAATATCGGTGTAAAAACGACTCTTCCACTATGAAAAACGATTACACAAAAGAACAAATCATGGATTGGCATAAGGAGGTTTTAGACCTCGTGAAAAACGAACGGGTTTATTCGGATACGGAAAGGAAGAAGCTAATGAACTGGTTGGAGGAAGTCGGTGATTATCTTTTGGATTTTTACAAACAAGACACATGAAAACAAATGATTTTATACACCTGCGCACATCTAATTTTGAGTATGATGCTCCGAAGCTCCAACTGGTGTGCTACTACATTACGAAGTTGTCATGCTTTGGTGCATTATACTAATTTTTAAAACATGAAAGCGAAGGAGTATACAACGCTGGAAGCCGAAATGAAAAAACTAAAGGCAGGTGAAACTTTGGTTGCGGTTTGGGTGGAAGGCAACGGCTATCACCTGTTCATTGGTGATGACATAATCAATCACTCGTGGGCGGTTACTGAAGTGGAGTTAAGACAGCTTCAGAAACTACTTAATAACAAATTTAAACCATGAAATATATTCGAGGTTCTTTCTCTCGCCGCAGAAGTGCGATGATGAGACACAAATTTGAAGAACTGAAAAACCGAGCCAGGATGATGGGAACAACCAAGGCGGGCAAATACGGAAAGATGACGGTTTTCCGATGTACGGAGTGTGAGACTAAATTTGGGGGGGTGAGACAGTTTCACAAAAGGGCAAAGAAGCGAGGTGTGAATGTGAATCTTTGTTGGGAACATTTTGCGGAGAAGTACGGCAAAAATAAACCGCCTTGGTGCAAAGACCTGAATATTCACGAATTGGAGGGTCTAAAAAGAGAGGAAAAAGTCTTGGGGGTAAAACGAAAACAACTTTCTCCCAAGCAGCTGGAAAAGGCTCTGATGGAGGTTAAAGAGTCTCAAAAAAAATCACGTCCAAAATGTTTTTGATTCCCCTATTTATTCCGAAAAATCAGTGTATCCGCTGTGGCGAAAAAGAGTACGCCACAGCGGAATTTATAGAGGCTGATGTGGAGATTGTGGAGTATGAGATTGTTTCTGATTTTGTTTGTGAGGGGTGCGAATGCGAATAACGAAAAAAAACGCAAAAAAACGCAAAATAGCTTGCTTTATATGTATTTGTGTGGTAAAATACTCTGATTCATTTTTACCTAATCATTAAAAAATGCCACTAGAAAAACCGTCTTCAGCCCCTCTTTCAAATGCAGATATACTAAAGAAATATTCTGGACTTCAGAGGGATTTAGAAGCTCTAAACAATTTAAATGGAGAAGCTTTATTGGAAGCCGTTAATGATGCTCAAGAGGCAGGAAGGATGCTGGATAGGAATTGGGACGGTGAACCGATGAGACCAGTAACCGCATGGATAGAAAAAAACACTGAAAATTTAAAAAAAGCAATGGAGGTAGCTTTTTCAGAATTAAAAGAGGAAGACCCTCTTATGAAAGTTATGGCAGCAAGAAAACTACTATCTCGCTCTCCTTCACCAACTATAAGGGAACACGCAATAAAACAATTTGATAATCCAAGATTTGGAATAGAAGAAACTATCAGAACAGCCATACTTGGAGTGAAGACAAAACTTACTTTAGAAATGAAGAGCGAAAAAATTCCAGGGATTATCCGACAGGTTATTACTAATCTGCCCCCTGAAAGTAGCATTCGTGCAAAATTAGAACAAGAGTATCAATAAAAACTTGCACTAAATTTCACTCTATCGGAATTTCAATAAATAGATAATTTTGAGTTTTTTGGCTTTAGCC
>CAZQFO010000127.1:0-5661 GCA_964592695.1 uncultured Candidatus Peribacteria bacterium | reverse complement strand
TTGCTCTTCCTGCAGCTAGTTCAGGACTCCATCCTTGCTTGATCTGTTCAATGAGGTTGGTTTGTGCAACTGGCTAAAAATCTTGGAGCTTCTCCAAGAGGGGGTTTAATTATCTTTGCAATTCTTTTAGGAAGTGCTTATTCGGGATATGAATTTTTTGTAGAGGAAGCTTTGAGATTCAGGATTGATGAATTTGTTTTGCTTTGTATTGGTCAGGCGAGTTTGATTTATGGCTTTCTTTTTAAAATTTTTGAAAATAAATCAACGGAATAAATGAAATCAAAACTTGAGAAACCCCCGAAAACAGAGGAAGAAGAACAACTTGACCAAGCTTTGAAAGAAGAAGAGATTGTAGATGTTACTTGTGCTATTTTGTCTTCAAATTGCCCTGAAAATTCGCCACCATGTAAATCAATGCAGGAACAATTGAAGTTAGTGCAAAAGGTGTTTGTCGATCGGGCAAAAAAACAGATAAACAATTGATCACAATTTTTTCATAATAGCTTCTTCGTTTTATGGGCCTTCGCCAGCAGATTTTCATAATTCTTTATAGAAGCACACTTTCCACACCAGCTTCCCTTTTTTACAGATTTAGGGACGGCCTCCCATGTATGCCCTTCCTTACACTTCCATTTTAGTTTGATTGCGTTACTTTTGTAGACTCGAGAACAACACTGCTCCCCTCGTGACTTCGCAATTTCTTTCATCTGCTCGATGGTCCCTTTTTTACTGCCTCGGCATTCCGGACACCAATGTCCTTGGACGATATTTCCGGCCTGAGTTTCCCATATATGACCTTTAGCACATTGCCATTTCATATTCGTGAGTAGATTTGTGTAGGTTTCAGAGAGACATTTCCCACCCCATTTCTTAGCAATGGTCTGCATATCTTCAATCGTTTTCTTATGCGTTCCGTGGCAGGTGGGACACCATGATCCTTGTGTTATGAGGCTTGGCTTTGATCGCCACCTATGTCCTTTGTCACACTGCCATTCCAGCTTGGTATTTGCATTGATGTATTTTTTGGAACAACACTGGCCGTTTCTGGCTTGAGCCAGTTCCCGCATCTGCTTGATGTTTCCCTTTTTGCTGCCCCCACATTCTGGGCACCAATGCCCCTTTCTTATATTTTTAGGAGCGGTTACCCAGACGTGTCCAAACTCACATTCCCATTTGAGTGGAGTTTTGGCGTTTGTATATTTCCTAGATAAACATTTTCCATTTCTTGCTTTGGCCATTTCTCGCATGGCTTCAATGGTGAGTCTTTGGCTTCCACCACAGTCCGGACACCAGTAGCCTTGTATTATGTTACTGGGTTGAGCCATCCATTCGTGACCATGCTCACAGATGAATTTCAGCTTGGTGGTACTATTTCTGTAATATTTCGACAAACACTCACCCCCTCGTGTTCGAGCGACGTGTTGCATTTCGTGAATATCGAGAGGGGCGATCATGATAATATGGATTACAAACCTCCCTACGCTGAGGCTTCGAAAGACAGGGCGGAAGGCAGGTTACAGATGAAGGATAGAGGCCATGAAGCAAATTGAGTTTGAATAAATTCGAAGCGAACTATACAAATACCATGTAGAAAACGCAAAAAAACATGAATATCTGTTTTTGGCGGTCATAAAGCAATTCCATCTTTTTTTTAAAAAAATGGCCCATGAACGACGCCCCCACCAATGCCAAGCACCACCTTCCACGAACCAATAATGCCAAAGCTTGGTCACGTATTGCGTGGGATAAATGTTTCCGATACGTACAGAATCTACAGTTCCGTATTGCCAAGGCGGTCAAGGAAAAGCAATGGACGCAGGTGCGTTCCTGTCAGGAAATCCTACTGGCTTCTTTTTCTGCCAAATTATGCGCGGTCAAGAAAGCCGCGGGAAATTCTGGAAAACATACGCCGGGGATAGATCAGGTGGTGTGGGAAAGTGCCTCCCAAAAATATCAGGCCGCGCAATCCCTAACTTTTGATCATTACACACCCGCGCCCCTCCGGCGTGTGTACATTCCTAAGTCAAACGGACAGGTACGTCCTCTTGGGATTCCCACGATGAAGGATCGCGCTATGCAGGCTCTTTTTCTTCTAGCCCTTGAACCCGTGGCAGAAACCCAAGCCGATCCGCACTCGCATGGTTTCCGACACTTCCGATCAACGGCCGATGCGATCGAACAATGTTCCCGCGTACTATCATCACAATCCGCCCCGGTCTGGATCTACGAGGGAGACATCAAAGGCTGTTTTGATCATATCGATCATGACTGGTTATGTGATCACGTTTCATTACATCCAGAGGTTATTCGTAAATGGCTCAAGGTCGGATTTGTAGAATCCCATTCTTGGTTCCCAACAGAGTCCGGAACCCCACAGGGCGGGATCATTTCTCCGGTGTTGGCGAATATGGCGTTGGATGGACTGGAGGCTAAGCTGAGGACAATTTTGCCTTTCCCTAAAAATGAACATCAGATTCATTATGTGCGGTATGCCGATGATTTTATTATTACGGGGCGATCCAAAGAATTTTTGGAAAACGAAGTCACTCCGATTGTGAAACAACATTTTATGGAACGAGAGTTAGAACTTTCTGAGGCAAAAACGAAGATTACACATATCGAGGAAGGTTTTGATTTCCTCGGCCAACATCTCCAGAAGTATGACAATCGATTGTTTATTCGTCCTTCACGGAAAAGTATCCGGCATTATCGGGATAAGGTGTATGCCATCGTGCAGATGTACAAAAACGCACCTCAATCCATGTTAATTTCCCAACTGAATCCGATTGTAAGCGGCTGGGCCAATTACCAGGCCCATATAGACAGTCGGAAAACTTTTTTCGAGTTGGATTATTTTTTGTGGGATCTGTTGTGGGGCTGGGCGAAACGAAAACATCCGACAAAAACACTTCGATGGATCAAGGATCGGTATTTTGTGTGTGTGGGGAATCAGGTGGGATATTTCCAAGATCAATACGAGATGGTCGAGGGTCGGTTGTGCACAAGGAAGCCACAAAAGGATCGATATGGACGAACCAAACCGCATCCCACGCTGTTGAGGATGGCGGATATTCCGTGCACGCGGCACATTTTGATTGAACCGAACGCCAATCCGTTTGATCCACGGTGGACACAATATTTTTCGAAACGACAAGGAGATCGGAAAAAGTTTGCTTCGAGACGGGTTATTTCTTCCTCCCCTTCTTCTTATACACCACATGCAGCGGAAAAAACTCAAAGTAGTCCTCCTGATCAAACCAGGCACATTTGATGTGGAATAATCGTAATCCCGTGAGTCGAGATAGTGCCAATGCGTAGATCATGAGTTGGTCGATGGGACGTTCTTTTTTTGCGCTGGGTTTGAAGTCGAGGATGTGGATGGCTCCGTTTCGGATCTGAACGAAGTCGATGTGTCCGGTGATCATTTCATCGTCTTTCAGGGTTATGGGGATCTTGAAGCCCAACTCGTGTTTGTAGTGGCTGAGGTCGTCTTGGGTGAGGAGGATGGGCACTTCGGTCGCGACGGTGACCGAATCGTTTATGAGCATGAACTTCTGGAGGACTTCGTGTCGGAGTTTGTTGTTACTGACGGCCTGCAGGATCATGGCCGCGGTACGCGTGGCGACGTTTTCTTTCCTCGTGATTTTGACCTGTTCCAGATCGAAGTGGCCTTTGATTTCTGAAGCGCGTTTGCCCCCCTGTGTAAACTGCGCATGCGGACATTCATTGATGACGAGTTCGAGGAGATCTTGCAGCGGTTTGAATCCGTAGTGCTTGAAGTCGTCATCGATAATCAGGTCGGCCTTGGCTCGGTGGTAGAAGAAGTCATAGATCAGGCCGTGCATCATTCGTGATCCCACGAAAACGTCTTTTTTATCGTATTTCTTGCCAATAAATTCTCGCATTTTCCGGTTGTGAAAGGGTACAAAATCATGGAAGTCCTTGAGCCAGTTATGGATGTTGGTGGCGCTGACTTTGATGCCGTATTTTCCCGAAACGATGGCGGCGGATCGTTCGAGGGTGTCGAGTTTGTTGTATTGCGTGAGAGACTCGAGGATTACGCGGAGGGGGAAGGTGCGGTTTTTGGTTATGTTTGGGGTAAATTTCTTATTACATTTTTTACAATTAAACATTTGCACGGTTTCGTGTTTCTTTTCCCGAGTACCGCACTTCACGATTTGGGAGGCTTCGCAAAAAGGACATTTGAAGATGTTTTTTTCGGTAATGGGGTCGTCTTTGTCGAATAACATGTCAGAACTTGGATTAAATGGATTTTAGGATTATCCTCCTTCACAGATTTTTCTGTATAATTGATAAAGAATCATATTTTTCTGCTATTAGTTAGATGTCATGTTTCGGCGGACAGGCAGGATTTGTTTCTTATACGAAGATGGAGGCCTGATTCTTCTAAACTCCAAACTTTTAGCTCCAAAATTAATCAGAAGTCCGAGCTCTAGGTTATAAGCTTCCAAATAATTTATCGTTTGTGCTAGATGAACAGGCTCTAGTTCAGATAGGGCCTTCAACTCAACAATAATTTCGTTTTCGACAAGAAAGTCGACTCGTCGCTGTCCAATTTTTTGACTTTCATAGTAGATGTCCATCTCTTTCTCTCTTTCAAATTCAATATTCTGTTTTATAAACTCAATTTGTAATGCTCGTTGATAGATTACCTCTTGAAATCCACAACCTAGAACACGATGTACCTTCATAGCACATCCAATTATTTTTCCAGTCACATCATCATTTGAAAGTGTACAAGGATCTTTCTTTGTTTCTTTTGTCATATGGTTATAATCTTTAAGTTGTCTGAACTTGGATTTTTAGGATTTTAGGGATTCATTGGATTAGTACTTGTCCCCTATTCTTTCTGTTAATTTCAGTTGTGCCAAACCGAAGGCAGTTCTTTTCTTGGATTAGGATTGTAGAATAATCTTGTCTAATCTTATAATCCATTAAATCCAAGTTTAGACTTTCTGGAACACACGTCCCCACGCGCGTTTTAGGTTCAGGATTTTGGTTCTTTGGATCTGATATTTCTTGAGGAACTTCTGTATGGTTTCTTTGGCTTCGGGCTCGGTTTCTTCTATTGCGAGCTGGAAGAAGTCCAGCTTCGTGATGATATCGGTGACCACTTGTGCGGAATATTCAAGCTTACGGAGACCGTCATTGATATTGGTAAATTTATCGCCGTTGGCTTCGGCAATTAGTTTGGGGACGTTCTTTGCCAGATTTTTAAGTATGTCCCATTCTTCTTGCAGGTGTTTTTGAGGTTTTGGGAGTGTGAATTTATAAATAGCTACGGCGAGTGCGGTGGTTTTTTGATAAACTTCCAGATCCCGAAAACTCTTTATGGGGGATTTTATACGGTATTTCTTTTTTGCCTTTTTATAATACCCCGACTTCCCCGTATTGGAGTCGGATTGATTGCCACTAAATTGTCTTTTGTAGCTCATTATTTAACACAATATATACCTTCTGTGATGAAATCAAACTTGTTTTTTAAGTATATGGTAGGTGAATTTAAATATCCGGTAGGTTAGTTTTAATTTGCAGTAGGTGTTTTTTAAAATCCGGTAGGTCTTTTTTAATATTCGGGTAGTTAACTACCGAATATTAAAAATTGACAAAAAGTTGATTACAAAAGTTTTTGAGAATCGA
>CAZQFO010000126.1:0-5692 GCA_964592695.1 uncultured Candidatus Peribacteria bacterium | reverse complement strand
AAAGACTTTTTAGACTTTTTTTGTGACTGATTTTAGTTTTCGGAGTGGACTCAAGCTTTGGTTATGCCGTATTTATCAGTCAAATATTTTCGAAGTTTTTTGTAATCAACTCTCCATCCCAGTTTGGATATTTCCACATGTAGATTCTGTGCATCTATAAAAGGTATCCTCCCAAAATTTCAGTGTAACGCCTTCACATGAAATGCGGGAAACTGCATAAACACTGGATGAAGAAATTGGATTTTTAGGATTTACATTGGAATTTTGGGAGGATACTATAAAAGCATAGTTCTTCATTACTCTGATTCTAACAAATGACCCCATAAAAACCACCAAAAATACTTTTCTCTTCTCCTCTAGCAATATGCTACTATTAGAAGTACTACTTGCTTTACGTAATTAGTAATAGAAGAAAGCTGATAGACAAGGGATTTCAATGAACGTAGTTTTTGCTTGGTTGGCATTTTGTGGTAGCATTCAGCTTTCAAGTTTGGAAAACAAAAATTTAGCTAATGCGTGTTTTTCTTTATCAGTCGCCTTTTCCCATTACCTGGATACATTTTGGAGGAAATTGGAAAACCCTTCGTAATTGAAAGCATGAAGAATACTGTTTTTGCCTATGTTCTCAACCGCTTCTTTGAGATGTGAACACAGAACTATTGTCCAGAAATCAGGGGGCAAAATCATTTTTCTATTTTCCAATACATTAAAATAGGCAAAAAGGCGTTTCGAAAGACCTCGAAACGCCGATTTGTAACCAGAAAGATGCTGCACGTCAGCTGGTTTTTGTGAGAACAATATCACCAGCAGCCTTGATACAACTAGCTGTGAAGTTGGGATGGGCCACATCGGAAAAATTATCGGGCCAAGCAGTGTATCCCGGCTTGTTGAAGAGTTTTTCATGCCTCAACATTTGTTGTCGTACTTCCCAAGCCACCTCGGCAATCTTTTGAGCACTGACATTGCTCCCTGCTGCAACAACTTTGCTTGCAGCTTCAATGCAAGCTCCAACAATCTTGGGATCAAGAAGTCCCAGTGCATAACCAGCAGATTCTCCTCGAAAGTTAGTCCCAAAATTGTAACGTTTAAGAGCCTTATTGATTGCCCCTGCCAACTTGACACTGAGTTCTACGTTTTTCATATTTTCCTCCAAATATTGTTCAAATAACCGCTATTTAAAAAGAACCTTCTAGCAACAGAGCAATGAGTGTTTAATAAAAATATTCTCACCCATTGACATTATCACTGATGTATAATTATTTCAGAGAAAGTCAAGTAAAATTAAATTGTAATTACATTAAATTTAAACATTCAATTAAACATACTATACAAACAAAGAAAAGATTGACAAGTGAGAATGAATTCTTATAACGGCAAGCAGGTATTTTTTGCTCTTTTACATTCCGGTTTATAGCGTCGTAACATCCATTGTTTATTCGAGATGCGAAGACGTATTTAGCAGACATCTATCTGTGCTTGATTCGTTTGTATAGCATTGAGATTGATTTATCAACTGTCTTTGTTTCTGATTGAGTCGAGTTCGGATGTCCTGTCTGCTATCAGTTAGACCGTACTGATTTGATTGTGTTCAAAAACAATCTCAGTTAATTCCGTATGGTCTATATCCAACTAATCATGAACCAGAACATTAACCAGAAAAACAGGAGGAACATCATGTCACAGACTAATTCAGTTCCTGAAGCCAATGCACACCTTAAGAGTGGTGGACTCATCATCGTTGACAACTGTCCATTATGCGGAAAACGCCATTCTCATAGTGGTTATGCCAAGAATAATGGGGAACACCGTCTTGCCGACTGTGGAAAGGGTAATTACTCTCTGAAAATCAAGGGGGCTTAAACTTTCACAGCTTATCAATCGAATGAACATTGCCCTAACGGTAAAAACTGGAGGAATTGCATGAAAACAGCGTTGGCTTTCATCGGTGGAGCGGTGATTGTAACAGGCATTGACATCGCTCTTGGAATCGACTTCAAAAACGTTAATGCCGTTGCTGAACTTATTCACAAGGCCTCCTACATGTTTTGGGGAATTGCAGTTGTCAAAATGTCGTAGGATTTCAGGATAACCAAAATAGCACAGAAATAGCGGAGATTGGCATTTATGTCGACCTCCGCTTTTTCACTTACTCCACCGCAACAGTTCCTTCTATCTTTTCAGTAGCAGCTTCAACTTTTTTTGTCATCCCATTTCGAAATGCAATTTCTTTATCCCAAAGTGCTTTTCTCATTGTCTCCCACTCCAGCTCTCCCTTTTCAACTTTTGCCTCCATCTCTTTCCGAAAAAAATACATTTCTCGAGCATGATCCTGTTTTGATTTCTCAAATTCAGCTTTTTTCTTCTGAACGAAAAGCTCCTCAGAAGTAGGCTGTTTTTCTGTTGATAACATATCTCCCTTTAGATCATCCACAGTAGAGGAGGGGACTTCTTTAGCCCCCGAACAAGCCGTCAAAAAAAATACCGAAAACAGAGCTACTAACAATTTCATATTTAAACTTTTTAATCCTTAAAAATCCTAATGATTGATCAAAATTAAGTCAAAATTTTTTCTACTTTTCCAATACAAACTAATTTCACCCCGGATAGAATTCTTCAAACCGCCTTACATCCTCACAACAGACCCTTATATTTGTAGGAAATGTCACATAACTTCGAGAAAATTCTTCTGCATTTGGACATTGCCCTTTTGTGTATCCAAATTTTTTCATATTAACTCCCTTTGGAGAAATAGGAATACCATCCCATTCAGTTAATTGAAATCCAATAGATTTTGCCTTTTTTATAATTTCTACTTGTTTTTTTGTTTTCAAAATGACCCGAAAACAATTATCAGGAACAATGATTTCATCATTTGGAAACTGTTTTACCAAAGTTTGTTTCCATTTATTAGCAATTAATTTCCGATGTGAATTAATCTTTTTTGCACTCTTAAATTGTTGCATCAAAATCCGTTGAAGGGGGTAGGGGAGTGAATATAATGGAAAATCTTCATGCCCTTGTTTTTCTTTTTGGGTTACTGCCAATGGTAATAATCGAATCCTTCGAGCCAAAAAAGCTATAGATTTTCCAATTTTCAACACATTCCACATATAAAGAGACAGTGATAAAACCATTGGTTGCAATACATGACGCAATGTCCATCCAAATGGTGGATTAGACAAAACATGTACTGTTTGAAAATATTTACCACTATTTTTTGACCAAAGAATTGCCCCACCAGAAACACATGAATAAACCTTTTCCCTACCAAAACTCAAAATCTTGACATCACAATAATCAGTATTTACATCAAAAAAATGTGCCCCATCCTCAATAACAAAAATTTTCCTGGATCTCGATATTGAATAAATCTTTGAAATATCGGCACGTTGTCCAAAAATATGAGGAACAACAACCATAGAAATTTGATCTGATTTTTTGTTAAAATCATCCACCGAAATAACTCCATTTTCATCAGTATCAATCCAACAAATTTTATATCCAGCTTCAAGAAAAGGAGTTACTACTACCGCACATATAAATGCCGGAATCCCAATTTTTTTATCTTTAGATGGATTGATTATTTTTATAATCTGCCCCAATCCCGTTCGTGCAGCATTTAACAAATGATAATTTGATGTTTCAAAAAAAGATGCAAAATCAATCGGCTCCTTATTAAAATTTAGCAAAGATACTAACCCAGTATAAGTGTCACTAGAATCTAGATTTGGTGATATCTGATTGGAAATCTGCTTCATTTCTCTCATACTGTACATAATCTATCCTGAAAGAAAAATAAAAATAATTACTCCAATTACGTACCAACCAAAAAAACTAAATTGTAGTTTTTTCGATTTTCATGGACGACGAAGGCTGATTTTTTGTGACGATGCAATCGGATAAAAAAATCGCATAGCTGGTGTTTTATTTTTTTGTTGAACCCTAATTACACAATTAAAAAGAATTTTAAAAAAATGTTTGACAGAAAAATTAGCATGAACTAAAATTTTAACCGAACTGAAATGCACGTTAATTTTTCCCTGGTCTTTTTCTCCTAATCATATTCCTTAGGGAGTTCCGATCTATAGTTCCCGTGGGGACATAGTACGGACACCCACCTTCAAAAAAAAAGGAAATTGGAGCATGGAAAAATACGGCATTTTGGTGTATTTGACTTTAGGAAATAAAACCCTTAACAAAAGACACGATGAACTCTATCGAGGCTTTTCATATTTTTTATAAAGATCTTCAAAATGGAAAAGAAGGTGTTTTTTGGTCAGAATGCAATGAATTAAAAAAAGAAAACTGGATCTATGGAGTAGGGGACAAACAAGTAGCTGACTTTGAAAAAGGACCATTCCCATTATTTTCTACATTCGATTTCATGGGAACCAAAAAACATCACTGGCATTTCAAGAAATGGAAAAAGAAAAAATCACAAATCCCAAATTCTAAATCACAAAATTCAAATTATATATTTCCAAATTCCAAATCTACAATTCAAGATTCATTCACCACATCCAATGAAACAAAACAATCATTCTGCAAAAAAATCATGTCCGTTAAAAATTTTCAAAAGGCAGGGGATATGTGGGTACTTAATTTAGCCCATACAATGAGTGGTAGATACGAAAATGAATATCATCTTCTTTCTCTGTATGCAAATTTCTTAAAAAAAAACAGAATTCATGCCAATGGGGTGGTTTGGACCAATAAATTAAAATTTATTTCGTTTTCTCCTGAGATATTCATTCGTCAAAATGGAAGCCAAATAATAACATGCCCCATAAAAGGAACAGGCAAAAAAACGGAATTAAAAGAATCAGAAAAAGAGATCACAGAACTACACATGATTACTGATTTATTACGAAATGACTTAGCTCAGATCGCTACTAATGTAAATGTTGAAAAAAAAAGATATTTAACAAACGAAGGAGATTTTTTTCATGCTCGTGCAAAAATTTCAGCTCACCTAAAAAAAACGGTATTAAGAGAAGGGGAATACCGCAAATTATTACCTGCAGGATCGATTTCAGGAGCTCCAAAATCACGTGTATTAGAAGAGATCATAAAACAAGAATCATCTCCCAGAAATTTTTTTTGTGGAACCTTTGGAGTAAAATTTGATGCGAATCATTCTATTTTCAACATACTAATTCGAACATTATTTTTAAATAATGGCAAATGGAAATTTCCAGTAGGATCGGGAATTACCGTAGAATCAAATCCAGAAAGAGAATGGAACGAGACAATACAGAAATTTTTAAATGTAATTCATTAGAAATGAACATCGCATCTTAGCGAAGATCTATCATTTCAGCTTATCTTTTTTAGTATATCGGAATTTCAATCTTCTTCGTAAACCCTGTAAATGCAGCAGTATTGCAACTACTAAGGAGTTGCACTAATAGATTAGTATTGCTGAAATCTTAGATTTCAATCTTTCGCCGTTAGGCTATTGTTCTAGAGCCAATTTACAGCATTTACTTGTTGTTTTCATGGTACGGGATTGGAGTAATTACTCAAAAACGTACTATTTCAAGAATATAATTTCGTGATATAAAATTGGAATATAAACACAATCACGCCTACTACTTAAAACAAGATACATTGTACAAAGTAAAATAACTCCCTTTCGTATCCTCCCAAAATTCCAATGTAAATCCTAAAAATCCAATTTCTTCATCCAGTG
>CAZQFO010000125.1:0-5698 GCA_964592695.1 uncultured Candidatus Peribacteria bacterium | reverse complement strand
TTTTATGTTTTGAATTAACAATTTTTTCCAGAAGCCATCAAAATGAGAAATACCCCTTGTTCTGAGTTTTTTTTGCAAAAATATTTGCATTTATCACATAATATAATACATATGTAATCAGTATTTATTCAATATGTATTGTATGAATTATTGAAATAATTCCAGCTAAGATGTCTATTGTTAATTTTTCAATTCCTCAGAACCTAAATGAAAAAATCCAGCAGGTCATAAAAGACCAGGGGTTTTCTAGTAAGGCTGAGTTTTTTCGATTTTCAGCGATTTATTTTATGCAGAATCTTCAGACAAAAAAACAGAGTGATGAATATGAGCAAGCAATTTCGGATTTATCTCAAGCACTTCGTGAGAAGAATAAAAATGAATCTTTACCTTCAATCGAAGCACAGTTTGAGGATCATTAATTTGTGTACGTAATCGGCGATGATATGGATCATCGCCTTCAGGTGAAGTTGTGAAAAAAGATTGCTAAGAATGGCATTTCTTTAAAAAATTGACAATTGTTTATCCAATTGGTAATCTGATGGTAGAATGAAAACTGAATTACATAAAACAATACGTCCGACAAAATTGCAGCCACAGCTGTTTTCATTGATAAAAGAACTTTCACAAAAAAACGATTACCGAGTTATTGTGGATAAAGATAATGAGCCGGTTTGCGTATTGATAAGTTATCAACTTTTACAGAATATCGACATACAAAAATCATTTGACGAAAAAAAATTGGAGCAAGAAGTAGAGCATTATTATGCAGATATTCCAGAATCAGAGTTAGAATTAATAGATTGTGCTTTAGATGACGAAATCAATTAATTACGGTGACATAATAATGGTGGATCTGAATCCCGTAAAAGGGGAAGAAATCTCGAAGATTCGCCCATGTGTTGTTATTTCTAATAGAATCCTTAATCAAAAAAGCCCATTTTTGATTATTGTGCCTTTGACTGGATCTGTGGATCGACTACTTTCTTGGCACGTTTTAGTAAAATCCTCACCCAAAAATGGATTATCTCAGGATTCAAAAGCACTTCCAGAACAAATTAAATCAATTTCAAAATTCCGAGTTGAGAAGATCCTTGGAAATCTTGAAAAAAAATATCTTCGTGAACTCGAAAAGAAAATTGCTTTTATGATCAATCAAAGAAAGGATTTTTGATATCCAATTACAATGAAAGTATTCATATATATTCTCCCCCTAATATATATTTATGTGAGGAAGCAGGGGGAGTTAGAGGGGGTATGGATCACGGTCGTCTCATGCTAAAAGCAAAATAAACTGTTGGATTGATTTATTGCCGATTCATCAGTCTTCGCTCTATGAGCTTCGACCGACAGGCGAGGTCGAAGCGAGAGTAACGAGCGAAACCTCGGGAAAATCGGCATTATTCCGAAGATCTTACTATGTCCATTATTGAGGAATCACTGCACAAAATTATTATGAGACAACCCTAGTATGAGTTTTCTTAAACTTCTCATTTGAAGATACCGAAGTGTGCAATCGGCAAAGATATGGATCATCGCCTTCAGATCGAGTATGATAAAATTGTTTTTGATGAATATGATTCAATGGGTATTATATATTAAATGAAGCACCGGGATTCACAAAAACGTTTTATTGAAAAGGATTACATATATTTTGTAACCACAAAAACTCATGATAATTTCCCATATTTTCGAGAACCAATTTTTTGTGAGTTATGGATTGAGGAATTGCGATTGTGTAAAATTATGAAGTCATTTGAAATATTTGGATTTTGTTTGGTGTATGATCATTTTCATATGGTTTTGAAACCCGGAGATGATTTTGATATTTCGAGGGTGATGCAATTTCTTAAACGACATTTTTCTCGTAACGCAAATATCATCCTAGGATGTACAAATCCCAACAAAAGTTCCTCCGATGAAGGCGACAATGGCCATTGTCGCCTTCAGGTTGAGGATGAACAAGATTCGAAATCCACTCAGGTTAAAATTTCAGAAACATTAATTCAGCAACTTGATGAAAAAATTGAAAACTGGAAAACTCAATTCAACCAAAAATACACACCCCCAAAACGCCTACTATTCCCAAAATTTAAATGGCAACATTCTTTTCACGATCATGTCACCAGAAATCCAAAAGATTTTGAAAAACACATCGACTATACGATTTATAACTACACAAAACATGGATTACTAGACGATTGGAAATACACATCATTAAATTATCCTGACTTAATCGAAGAATTTTATGTTTAATAATTAAAATACAACCATGAACATTTATTTAAATAAAATTAAAGCACTTTCTGAACAGCTTGATCATACAATCATCATCATGGAGGTTTGTGGAGGACATACGAATACCATCATGAAATATGGTATTCGTGATATTTTACCATCAAATATCCGCCTTATCTCAGGGCCAGGGTGTCCAGTATGCGTCACAGCGCAACAAGACATTGATGCTATGATCGCCATTGCCGAATCCGGAATCCCTGTTGCCACATACGGAGATATGATGGAGGTCCCAGGGACTCGAGGTTCATTAGCTTTAGCAAAATCAAAAGGTGCCGATGTAAAAATGATTATTACAGCTGGTGAAATGCTCAAACCAGAAAATCGTGATCGAGTATTTTTTGCAATTGGGTTTGAGACGACAACTCCCATGACAGCTTACCTTTTGGAGAAGGGGATTACGGTTTACTCCACTCACAAAGTAATAATTCCTCCTATGAAAATATTGGTTTCTAAGACCAATGTAGATGGATTTATCGATCCAGGTCATGTTTCATGCATTATCGGTTCAGATGTGTGGAACGAACTTTCCGTTCCTCAGGTCATATCCGGATTTAATCCGGACCAAATCATTCGTGCGATTTACAAACTTCTAAAAATGATTATTGAAGAAAAAAAGGAAGTGATTAATGATTACGATGAAGCAGTGAAACAGAAGGGGAATTTGAAGGCTTTGGATTTGATACAAAAAATGATGAAACCTTTTGATGCAGATTGGAGAGGGATCGGAGTGATTCCAGACTCCGGCTTAGAACCTGTTTCAGACGATCTAAATGCAAAGATTAAGTATGCTAAATTATTATCCAATATTTCTTCCATAACTAATCCAGTGTGTCGGTGTGGTGAAATATTACAGGGACTCTGCGAACCATCAGATTGTCCATTATTTGCAAAAGGGTGTACTCCAGAGCAACCAGTAGGAGCCTGTATGGTGAGCGAGACGGAGGGGGCCTGTGGGATAGCATATCAGTTTCGAGGTATGGCATAGAGAATGAAGACTATGGAGCCAATACATCACGAAGAACCGAGCAGATTATACATATCTCGTGCCTGTTTTTCATCAACAGTTTCAATAGCAAATCCTACATGTACGAGAATCCAATCCCCTACCGCACAATCCACAAATGAAATATTTGCACTTTTTCGAATACCGCCATAGTCGACGATAGCGGATTCGTCATTTATTTCTGTGATTTTTCCAGGAAAAGCGAGGCACATGGGGTATCAGAGAAGAGATAAGGGGAGGGATACAAATGTATCTTTTAAAAGTCTTCATGAAAACTCACTGAGGTCTTTTTTCGCATAATATTGCGTCAAACTACGGGATTGAATTTTTGCCGCTTCATCAGTCTTCGCTCTACGAGCTTCGACCGACAGGCGGGGGTGAGCGAGCATAGCGAGTCGAACCCCCGGGAAAAGCGGCATCCGACGATGCACCTATATTTTTATTGGCACACCCCTGCAGATGTCGAAATGGCATCTGTCATTTTCATATGTACATTTCTTACCCCAGTGAGTGATCACAAGTCTTCAACTTGAGAAATATCCATAACTTAGTTTGTTAGTGTTACTTCCTTAAGCGTGATATCACCACCTTCGATTATTTTAGGCATCATTTGTTTGCATTCAGGACATTCATAGATGTTTTGATCATGCATTTGTTGGAGGATGACCGGTTCGCCAGTATGACCACATTCACAGAGAATTTTAGATTTTTTAGAAACCACATTTATTTTCCATTCAGTCATTTTTTCCAACACTGCTTTCATTTCATTGGCTGGCAAATGAGCAAGATCCCCAACTTCAATAGTCACAGATTCGACATCTCCATAAGTCTGGACTTCTTCTATGATTCGCTTGGCAATTGTCTGTTCGTGCATTAAGTTTAATTTAATTATTTATAAAAAAAATACCAGCGAAATTTTTCAACAGAATAATATAAAAAAACTTTCATTTTTTTTAACGACTAGTACAGTCTTCCACAGATTGGGGTTGTGATGTTCGTAGTCTTTTTGATACATCTACTTCTTCCCCCAGTGTAGATAGTATCAGAGCTAGGGCTTCATTAAAATCCTGATCAGTGCGAGGAGGGGGGATGGATCTCCTATCCCTCCTCGCACACCAACCTCGGCATGGAAGCCTGTTCAAAATTATCAATGATAATTTTCAATTTACATTGAGTTTTCAATGATGAAATTTTCAAATAATAAAACAGAATCAAATCAGAGTATTGTTATGATTGTTTGGAAATTGAATAAATGATCATTGATTGAAAATTGTAAATTGTGAATTGAAAATTTGAGTACGCAGAAAGTAGTTTTTAACTGTCTTAAGTTGTCTTTCAACTACTTTAGCAAGTACTCACAAAAGCATACTTTAATGAGAAAACAAACACAATGAAGTGGAATATCTTACTTGGAATCAAGCAACTTTTTCAGAAGCATGATTTTCCAAAAAATATAATTGTAACAGCATCACATGGGAGTTCTCGTATTCCCTGGGCTGTTTTTCCACAATTGACCCGTACTTATCAGCTATCACCTCGTTTGCTTTTGAATTTCTCTGACTATGGAACCAAGCATCTGCTCCAAGATGTTCCACCCAAGCAAAAGGTTGTAGCCAAATATGGCCGAATTATAGGCGATCCAAACCGTGCTCGGGATGATGAAAACATAGTTCGATTTGAAGATTTTGGTGGAGTAAAGATATTTCGAGATAAATTTAGACATCGATTAACGAGCTCATGGTTTCGGAGGTTTTGGCTCAAAAAATTATTAAATTTATCATATTGGCCTTTTTATGACGAAAGCTTCAAAGCCGTAGAATTGGCTATAAAAAATACCAAAGACAGTAGTGATAGCCCGATTATTTTTATCGATGTGCATGATACAGGAAATAGAATTCTCGGACGTCGTCTGGAATTTGACACATGGAGAGATGTGGGTTTTATGCCAAAAGTTGCAATTGCTAACGCACCGGATGAAGAAACCGGAAAAGATCAACTCGGAACGGCTCCGGTGACGTTTATTACAGCCTTTAAAAAAAAACTAGCAGACAAACTGGGAATCCAAGAAGAAGAAGTGTCTATAAACAAGCCTTATCAGGGAGGAAATGTAGTTCGTTTTTTTGGAAACCCCTATCACAATAGAAAACTCCGAAGAATTTTAAAAGGACGAAAAATTATAGCAGTTCAGCTGGAATTTGATAGAGGAATGTATCTGGATGAAGTTTCTCAAAAACCGATTTTATGGAAAATTCAGTCGGTCAAAAACAGTCTAATGGCAACACTTAAGGAGATGGAGAATTTTAATTTTTCGGAGATTGATGAATTAGAGTAGTTTGTCTGAGATTTAAGGGATCTAGAAAAAAATAAAATACCCAGGTTTGATAGGATTTTTGCTTCGTA
>CAZQFO010000124.1:0-5827 GCA_964592695.1 uncultured Candidatus Peribacteria bacterium | reverse complement strand
TTCGCGAAATAGATCAAGTGAAAGCCAGGAATTTGAACATGCTAAAGGGTCATATTCTCGCTGAAATAAACGATGGAGATGATCCCAAAACCACTGAAAGAGAAGGGTATTTGAATGATTTATGGCTAACCCGAGAAGAATTAGGGGAAGTATATAAAAGCACAGCTGTAAATGCTCTTTGTGTAGATTATGGAATTACGAGTCTTGAAGCTTTTGAAGAATTTATTGGGCTAGGGAATCTAATTGGGGGACCAACGGAGGAAAGTTCGAATAATGAACTGGAGTCGTCAGAAGACGAAACAACGAAAGAAGAACCAAAGGATCTAGCAGCGCTCAGAAAAGAACTCGAGCAATTTCAAGGGGTTCTAGACGCTAATGGAATTGAGGTTGATCGGGATAATCCACGATTGCTTCGTTTTCCAGATGAATTTGATAAACCTATTTTCTTCATTCCAAAAAACTTAAAGCTATTTTCTATCCAAATACATGGAGAGTCTATACAGATTATTTGTGATCTTCCGAATGGTGACTATCGTAAACCAGATGTAATAAGTCGTACTGGCTATGGAGATAGAGAAGAACGAAAACACATAAACGAAGAAGGCAATACAGTTATAGAATGGCACAATATAAATAATCCAGATGAGTTTCATATGATTGAATTAACACCAAATGGAGATTTATTGGTAAAGGGGGAAATTTCTGAACAAAGGAAAAAAGAAATCGAAAAATATAATCCTGAAACTGGTGAAAAAACTCACTTGGAAACCTATCGCTCTGGAGGGACTAAGGAATCAATCCGTGATTATAGTCAGGAAACTACAGATTTCTTTGATGAAAATGGGAATAGAACGTTTCAAAGGCAAAAAGGTGAATCGGTTATGTTTACCGAATCTGGGGAGGAATATGGCCTATTAAGTCGACATCCGGCTTTATCTCCTGATGCATACCTAGATATGCTCGCTGATAACTTGTCCCCTGTTGAGAAACTTGCTATTTTTATGGAGCAAATGATGAGGTACGTGTATGATTCGGCAAATCCTAATGACCCATTAGAAAAAGGAACGGCAGAAAACAAAGGAGAATACTGGCAAACCCCTTTAGAGACTGCCCAAAGAATGGAAAAGGGCTGTATGTTGGGAGATTGCGATGATTATGCAAATTTAGCGAAAGAAATTCTGAAAAGACAAGGGAAGAATGCTGTAACGATATGTATTCCTGGACATGCTATTTGTGCCTGGACCGAGAAGCGCCCTGATGGTAAATACGATGCTTACAGCATAGGTACCTTTGGGTTAGATAAAAATGGAAATCAATATGGGATGAAGGTGGATCCAAAGAAAGAAAAGGGTTATGGATCGGTCCAAGAGGCGCTTAATTCACTTATGGTTAAATATCGATCAGGAGGCCTTGGGTTAGTAATTGGAACGAATTATAAAGTAGGAGATATGGTTAAGGTTGGAGGAGAACCAGGAGTTGGAGGGTGGGACGTGGAACATCATCATTTACCTACTTTTATTTTGGAAGATGCAAAGTTTTGTGATCGATTACTGGAGGCACAAAAAAAGAAAGATAATTCAGCATTAGCTCAATTATATGTTGATTTATCTATTAAATACCCTGATTATTCGATTCTATGTCATGAGAAGGCCGGGAGCTGTTATCATCTTCAGTGTAATGATAAAGATAATGCCATTAAACAATACCAAGAAGCTATTAAATTAGGAACTAAAAATAAAGATACTTATTATTCTCTTGGTCAATTTTATAGTTCTGGGGAGGAAAGAATTCAGATAATGGAAATGGCCTTGAAAAACGTTTCCCCTCCCAGTGATCAAGTTTTATTAGACTTAGGACGAGCATACTCAGATTGTGGGAGATTTGATGAAGCTATTCAGATTTTAAATGAAGGTTTTACCCAGTTTCCAGAGTCATCATCAAATATTCAGATGGCATTAGGGTATGTACAGAATAGCATGGCTCGAAAAGTGAGTAAGGCCAAATCAGTTCTTTGAACGGAAATTTTCAATACTAAAGAATGAATTAATGTAGATCTGTTTCAAAAAAATTGATTGCTTATCCGGATGTGCTATTATTTTTCATATTTAATTTTAAAAGAGCTGGAGCTACCGATGATCAAATTGCACATCTTGCTATTGAAAATAGAGTTGTATAAATCAATTTCAAAAAGTATAGTTAATCATGTTAATGTTTACAATTTACACAAAACTATCCAAATGAACATCATATCAATAATCCTAGTTGTTACAGCTTGTCTAATTTCTGATGTCTCATATGCTATTTCGACAGAGCCGTCCGCCATTACCGTTTTATTTATAATATTTGCGGGCCCTATCCTACGTCTATGTATTGGAACTTTTGTAATCGGATTGGGACTGCTTGTTTTTGAAAAAAGTAGAAAACTTGGATTTAAATTAACTCTTCCATCTTCTTTGGTGTTTTGGTTTATTACCACAATAACGATTTACAATAAAATGTTCTTTTATGGATTTTATGTTTTGTTGCAGAATCAAGTTTACATGAGAAGAAAAGGAATCAAGGATAGTGGCATAGGCAAGTTTTTGTGCAGGAGTAAGCTTATTCATGCCTATTCCGGAATGTTTTCGTCGATAGTTATAAAAATATAAAAATTGGCTCAATTTGTAATTTAAAGTGTCTAAATCATCGTTAAAATACCAGTCATGATAAATTGCATCATTTTTTAAAGTTTGATGAAATCGTTCGATTTTACCGTTATGCTGTGGTGTGTATGGAGGATTTTCTCTATGCTCGATTCCGTGAGCTTTAAGAAAGGCTTTAACTTTTGCATTAACAAATTCTCGTCCTTGATCTGTACGAATAGCGATTATTCGGAATGGAGCTTTATCTATCAACTCCTTGAGAAATTCAATGGTAGAATCAGCTGTATGATTTCTGTAGAGTTTTCCAAATACCCACCGAGAGCAATCATCAATAGCATCAAAAACAACTGCCTTCTTTTGGTATCCCCATGGAAAACAACAATCCATCTGCACTTCTCGTCCCGGTGTATCTAGACAGTAAGATTTCTTCTTTCTGCGTTTGTACTTGTAATCGCTGTAATATCTCACCCCCTTGCGTTTTAAAATGCGATAAACCGTTGATTGGTCTCGCTCAATTCCTTCCTCAAGAAGGGCATCAGAAATCCAGTCAGGCCCTTTGAATGGATTCTCTTTTGCAATTTCTACGACTCGATTCTCAACATCTTCGGAAGTTCGATTCCAAGCGGTTCCCGATTTTGGTCCAGACTTCTTGGGAACAAGTTCTGCAATTCCTCCAAATCTGTAGTTCGCAAGCCATTTGGACGCGGCCTGTCGGGTTACATCAAAGTGTTCTGCAACTTCGTTTAGTTGCATTTTCTTGTCGACGACCTTTTGAAGCATTTTAGCTTTCATGTGAATTAGTTGATCAGAGGGATACATAATTAAAAGGGATTATAAAATCCCACTATTTTATCATTTTTTTTGTCTGCTGGGAAGGTTGAGTGCTACTTCCTTCTTTTTGCCAATCCTCTTGTTCCTGCTACTTCCTTCATGAATTAATATATGTAAACCTAATTGCTGCAATCTTAACAAGTTATTTTTTTACAATTAATACGAATTCAAATAAATCAACTATTATCACTCATAACTACTGATGTTTGTTACCCCACGATTGAAATCATGGGTTAACAAATATGGGGATTAGCATGGATGTAAATATGATCTATTCATCATTATGTGCGTGAATTATATTTTTTATGGGGTTTTAATCTCACACAAAAGCACCACTCCCCATGAAGGCGAAAGCTCGAGCTTTCGCCTTCCTCGATTGACACAATTGTAATCATCCCCCCCCCTCTCCTCTTTATAAAGGGAGACACAAACAGAAAACAAACCCTTGCACAAAATAAATAAATCCCCTACCCTTCTTCTGATGACATACTATACTTTTATCATTGAATATTGTCCCAAAACTGAGCTATACATTGGTTATGTTCCAGGAATGAAAGGGGCTCATTCTCAAGGAAAAACATTAGACGAATTAAAATCAAATATGAAAGAAGTTATCGAAATGATCAAGGAAGAGGAAAATATAAATATAGAGTATGAATCTCAGTTCATCGGCACTCAAAACATAGCCATAGCCACATAATGGGAGATATTCCTGTACTGAAACCACGAGAAGTAAAATCCATACTTGAAAAAATGGGTTTCTTAAAAGTTCGACAAAAAGGATCTCATATGCAGTTTAAACATTCTGATTATAGATTCACAACGGTTCCTTTCCATCCTGGTAAAGATATATCTCCCCCTTTGTTACGTCAAATATGTAAAGACATAGATATAACTCTTGATGAATTTTTATCTTATAGAAAATAGTTCTCCCCTTTTTTACTACTAGCCCCCTAATTCTTCACTCCGCAAACTTCCACATCATCTCAAAAATCTGTCTCTGGGTATCTGCTACCGGTTTGGATTCAATCAATGTGGCAAAAGGATGGGGATCAAATGAAGCAATCATAACTACGTTATCAAATATCTTAATTTCGTTTTCCACTTCAAAACTTGATTTTGGAAGGAATCGCATCTCACGATGATACTTCTGATCTAGAGATTTGTTATTCAGCTCTATTTCATTATCCGGACTTAACCCACGCAAAAATATGTTCTTTTTTTTCCGCTCCAACACGTATTCCTCCATATATTCCGACCAATGAGGTAATATATTTTTCACACTTGCATATCCACATATTTCAGTAGTAGACTTCAATGTCTCCATATATGCTTTTTTCAAATTATCCATACCTTCAAAAAAACGAACCCCTGGACGAAAATGATGCGTTTTTTCCATTGATTTGAGGAGCGGTAACACATTTTCTAATGCTTCAAGTTTTTGTTTTTTATCCTCCATAAGTAACCCAGGAGAAACTGCACGAAAATGTTTTACCCCAGCCACCAATCTGCACTGCACATAATCCCTCTGAAGCAAAGTCTCTAAAATCCCATAAGTCGAAACTCGATTCATTCGAGCTTCTTCTGCAATTTTGGACGCTGGACCACTCCCATTTTCTAGAGTTGCCAGATATACTCGAGTTTCCTTTTCTGATAAATTGAGTACTTCCAATCTTTTTCGAAGAGTGTTTTTGTTCATGTGTTATTGCAAAGTTTACAGAAGTTTTTTCACACTACAATAATATTGTTGTACAAAAAAACTACAAGTAGATGTCTCAGCTTAATTTGGCAAACTGATATACAAAATACAATATTCATAATTCACTACAACATGTAATTTTAATTTACAGTAATTTTAGTTTTTTCAATAATTGATGTTAATAAATCAATACTAGTGTCGTCGGATTTTCCTACAACTCAAGCCAACACGGATTTAAAGCTTGTATTTTCAACTCACGCAATTTAGGATTAAGATATAGTCATTATTTCATAATAAAAAAATCATGGACCAACAAAATTATGATTATGAAGAAAGTGAACCCATCGGTACACGCACAGATTTTGAGAAAACAATCGAATCACTAAAAAAAAGGGGATTCACTCCTTCAAATGAAACGGATACAAATACTCTAATCAAAGAAGCTGTTATTTATGTATCAAAACATCCTCCAACTTTAAATGGCAATGAAACACTTCGGCACCTTGTATACCTAGGTGATGCTCATGAAAAACAAAAAGATTTATTAAAAACAATAGCTGACTCCCAACAAAGACTTTTGTGAAAAAAAGGAACCAACACCGCTGGCTCCATTGTCCGTAAAATACAAAATGTAAAACAAAGGAGGCTGTGGAGC
>CAZQFO010000123.1:0-5961 GCA_964592695.1 uncultured Candidatus Peribacteria bacterium | reverse complement strand
GTGAGCAAGGTGACAAGTCTTGGTGTGCCTCAATAAATTTGGAAGATCCGTTGAAACATTCTAGTTTGCTAATTGATTCGAGTATGAGTAATTATTGAATTAAAAAGTTTCAAGCCTGGAGACTTGAAACAGCCATTTGAATTTTTTTATTAAAAAAGAGCCAAACTCAGTCTGGCTCTTTTTTGTGTTTGATCAGTAAATCCCTCTACTACGCATGGTTGATATTATTCTTTGGGATTGCTTTTTTTATCGTTAATAACGTGTGATGGTTGGGGCTCCCTTTGATAAAGGGAGAGGTTTTTGTTATTGCATCAACTCCCACACTGTCACGATAGCCCTAGCTACTTCTGCTCGAGTGATAGATTCTTCTGGACCAAATGCTCCGCCTCGAAACTGGTCGACCATTCCGTTGAAGTAGGCATATGCTGCGTATTTTTCATACCATGATCCTGTCGGTACATCTGTAAATTGTACCCGAGTAGGAACTTTAATTTCAACTCCTGAAGTTTCCAGAATTATTTTAATGGCCTCAGCTCGGGTTATAGTAGCGTTACTATTTTTATCATTAAATAAATTTCCATAAATAGTGTCATCTACATTGATACCAAAAGCAGTAAGTGCTATATTTGTAAGTTCAGCATGAGTGAGCGTTTTATTTGGACCAAAATTATTTTTATCTACTCCCATCATCACGCCACGTAATTGCATGGCATCAGAGTATTCTTTTGCCCAGTGGTATTTCATATCTGCAAATGGTGGAATTTGGTTTTCTACTGGTCCAGGAATTTTTCTTTTTACATCTGTTATTTCAGAGATATCGATTCCTTTTGATGCAGCGGCTTTTAGCTCTAGTTCATTCATAGTAGACACTTGTCTTCGCAGGTAGTCCCAGGTTTTTACGATCATCCTTGCGATTTCGGCTCTTGTTACTGTTTGATCAGGATGAAATCCACCTCCATAAAACCCATCCAAAAGTCCGTATTGTTTAGCAAACATAGCGTATTTTTCATACCAGCTTCCTGGGGCTACGTCTGTGAAATGAGATAGTTTTGACACTTTTACCTCCACGCCCGTAGATTCCAATAAGAATTTAAGCGCTTCAGCACGTGAAATTGATTGGTTGCCGATATTTAGTTTTCTCAAAACATTTCCGTACATAGTGCGAGATGTCTGCACTCCAAATGATCGATCTATAAAAGCAAGCATTTCTTTTCGGCTTACGTTATCATTTGGGGCATATGTATCTCGAGTTCGTCCATGAGTGATGCCTCGTTCTCGGAGTTCATTGATATATGACTCAGCCCAATGTCCTTTTGTATCTGCAAAAGGAGGAATTGGATGATCTAATTTTGATGGGATATTGATGTGACCAATAGTTTCTATTTTAGGAGCTGCAGTTTTCATCGGCTTTTTAGATTCCTGATAAGCGATTAATACACCATGAGTATTCAAAACTACAAACGTTCCAGATCCATTGATGTGCGTTGTAATAGTATCTGTTCCGGAATTTGCTTTTCCTCCAAATCCCATTAATTCATATTGTTCGTTCAAATCATTGTACATGACAAATTTTGTATTTGCTGCATCTTTTCGAATTATATTGGTAGGAACTGTTAGTTTTGATGGCTTGCTAAATGTTAAAACTTCACCATCCAATCCTTCAAATTTAATACCTATTTGAATTTCTGATGTTTCTGGTGCAGAAGTTAGTTCTTCATTTATAACTCTAGATGGAGCACCAATTAGACCTGTGAATCGGTCTCCGTATTCATCAGTGACGATTGTTCCACGAGGAATTACTACCGTATCACCAGTATAGATATTTCTTAAGACAATAGGTTGCGTAAATTCTCCATTTGAACGTTCCAGACTTATTGGTTCGACTCTTTCTCTGGTTCTATTACTGCCCCTTGCTGCGAGATAATAAATATCTCTGATTTTACTTTGTTTCATTATTGGGGCTCCTCCGCTTGAAGGTTTGTTTTGATTATATAGATTAGCATAGCTAGTGAAGTGAAATGAATATAATTTAGTTTTATCTGTTCCATTTGTGATACTACATTCTTTAGGGAAATTTGGCATAATTGGTTCATCATAAGTGCCTGCGCAAGTAGGGATAGAGATCCAATTATTTGATCCAGTTGCTCGATAAGAGAGGGTAGAATACGCTCCATTTGCAATAATTTCTACTGGCTTATCAAATACGAGTACACAATCTGAAGAACCAACCTCAAAAGTGAAATCTCCGAATCTAAATCCAGATGGAGCTGCGCCAGAAGCAGCAGTTGGTGATGGTGGTTGCATTTGAAAATCACAAGTATCGGGGCCCATAACTAGTGTTTCATCTGGTATAGACAGTGATACGTTTTGCATGTTTTCATTTGTAATCACAATATCCTCCCCTTCTTCACCGGAATTTAAAAGAACACCAGCTTCGATATTAACATCTTGATCACCAATACTTAAAGTATCTGTAAGATCTTCTTCAACAAGATAATCGTTAGAATAATTCTCCAGATCTACATTTTCTCCTCCAATCTGTAATTCTCCATCTTCTATTTCATTTAGATTTTGAGAGAGGTCGAGTTTGCCTTTATCAAAGAATGAAAGTTCTGTTTGTCCTTCAGGAAGATCCGCAGATCCAGATTCTTCAGAAGTCAGTGCAACATTTGAAAGATCTATCTGTTCTTCAAAATAAGGTTCATAATCAACATTGTCTGTTATTTCATCTCCATAACTATCACAGTCGTCATCGCAATCATTGTCATAATATGGTCCGTTTTCACCTCCCCACCAGTTTTGCGTGGCATCCAAATAATAAGAATTTCTTCGATTTTGTTTATTATAAACCCCATATTCATTACTTCCGTAAATATTATTGTAATTTATTTTAATTACTTCGGTATTTTCTGAAGTTCCACGTGTATAAATTCCATAATTATTGTTGTTGATATCATTCTTTTGGATTTGAATATTTTCAATATTACTGCCTTTTACCTTAACTCCGTACCCCATATTAGAAATCGAATTTCTCTTTATCGTAACATTATAGCTATCTTTCTTTTTGCCCAAAATCAGGATACCGATGGATTTTTCATGTGGACCGTTTTCAGAAGTAATGACATTTCTGAGTAGTTGTGTGTTACCTTCTCCAGAAGTTACCTGAATGGCCCGGTTGGGATGCTTTCTGAAATCTTCATCTTCATGATCTCCGTTATATTCCCAGTTTTCTTCAGTGGTAATATCTGTGATATTATTCTTGGAAACGATATATTCAGCATCGTATTCTCCAGATAATTTAATACCAAAATTTTTCTCTCTGCTATAGTCTCCGTTTAGGAGATATTGAATTGTGTTGTTCGAAATGACAGTAGCAGTTCCTTCTCCTGCCTTGGCATAAATTCCAGAAGTACTATCGTCATCATCATCTCTTCCGGTGACAAATATAGTATTATTTTTGATCTGTGTGCCGTATGGTGCGGAGTCTTCGTCATCGGCTCCATCATTGATGACGATTCCTTTTTTGAAGTCTCCGACAATGTTCAGTCCGTCAATGGTAACATTATTCGCTTTTATCAATACAGCTCTTTTATTATCGGACAGATTTTTAATAAAGACATCTTCTCCATCAGATTTGACCGTAATTCCATTTTTCTTTACGCGAAATTTTTTATACGTTCCATTGGCCACATGAACCAATCCTCCAGTAGCTACACGATTTACAGCTCGTTGAATTGAGAAAAAACAATCTAAATCTTCCGTATGACCGTCGTCGGCACATAGCTTTCCAATTGACTCTTCGCTCCCTTCAATCGGTTTAGCATATACTCTATTGAAAAAATCAAAATCATAGGTCCATTCATCATTCATGCAGGAGTCGATGCACTCATCGTAC
Organism: uncultured Candidatus Peribacteria bacterium; assembly: GCA_964592695.1. Classification (GTDB taxonomy): domain Bacteria; phylum Patescibacteriota; class Gracilibacteria; order UBA4473; family UBA4473; genus CAZQFO01. The sequence continues at coordinate 2,066 of CAZQFO010000123.1, read as the reverse complement.
TCTTCTACCTCATCATTACATTGATTCAAGCAATTTTTTTCCCAATTCTGACAGCTAGAAAAATCTTCATCGCAGCTTTCCTGACATTCATTGTGATCTTCTTCGCATTCCTCTTCGCCGTTGTTATCTTCACAGTAATCACTACATTCATCATAATTTATATTACAATCTTCTTCGCATTCATTATCTCCATCACATTCCTGATGACATAAATCATAATCATAATTACATTCGTCTTCACAACCATTATTACCGCCATTGTTGCCTAAACACTCATTCTTTTCAGAAGTGCATTCATTTGTACAACTATTAAAATCACCAAAACATCGGCTATAATCATCATCTACCCAAACCTCCATTGGAGGAGAGGTAGGGTCTCTGTGTTGGAGTTTAGGTAGTTTTCCTTCAGTTTTCTCGATTTCTTCATTGCCTTCTGTTGGTTGTTCTGGAGTATCCCAGATAGATTCAAAATCCCATGCGCCACTTTCGTCACCGTTATAAACAGAATGTTCAGCATTCATAAATGCTACATCCCCAATATCTTCAAAAATTCCGACTCCATTGATATGGTCATTATCAGTATACCATGAATTATCTACAAAGCCACTATTGTATCCGATAAGTCCGCCTATAGTACTGCCTTCATTTTGTTGTGCATAAACAGTATCTATCAGTAATGGAGCAAATACATTTACTGGAATGTAGTCACAGTCAATCTCTACCGTAGAATATGAATTAAGAACTCTACTGTTTGAATTATAACCAATTATCCCTCCTACTACTGGACCTCCAAAAAAAGCATGTGTCGTGTTTACAAATGGAGTATTGAAACCAGCATCCCATGTCCCTTCATCATATCTACCACAACTCACTGTTCCGGTAGTATAAGTATTTAAAATAGTATCATCACTATTGTAGGCGTATCCGATGAGTCCTCCAATATTTGAATATCCGTCTACATCTACATTACTGGCATAAGCATTTTGGATTTTTCCATCACCATAATCGTTGAAGTATCCAACAAGTACTCCTACATTTTCATATCCGGTTACATTGGCTCTTTCGAGACCAACAGATTCGATAGTAGCATTTTCTGCATATCCAAAAAGTCCTACATTTGAATCGTAAGGACGATTAATATACAGATCTGTAATTTTGTATCCATTTCCATGGAAATATCCTGAAAAATCACTTTCGTTTCCGATAGGTTCAAAACCTCGGTAATATCCTTCCTCGTCATCATTATAATTCCAATTATCTGTATCTGAAGCATCAATATCGTTGATCAATTCGAAGTATTGATTATCATCAGTATCATAATTATCATTATAATTCTGAGTTGCACATTCGATTCCCTGAAGATCTTCGACATTTGCAATCTTCCAAGGATCGGTTTCTGATCCGTCTCCAGAAGCGAATCCATCAAATTCTTCACAGAATCCAGTATTATCGGAAATATCGCCCCTTAGAACTTTTCCAATTTCTGCGAAATAAAATCCTCCCATTGCTGCGAACGAGAAAACGCTTAATGTAGAAATACCAACGCTTAGTTTTTTCCATTGGATTTGTTTAGTTTTGCAGCTGTTTGGACTGCATTTGGAAGTGATTGATTTTTTGTCTTTCATATTGAAAAATAAATTTACATACTGAATCTAGGTATTATACACTATTTTGTTCACTAGATCAAAAGATTTTTTAAGGTATTGACAGAGAGTAGGAAATAAATAAAAATCGAATATGAAAAATCAAAATACTCAAGTTTATGAGTATGTTTCTCGTATCGGAAAATAGAAAAATTATTTTTTTCTCCATTATTGTTTTCATTTCTTTCATTATTACAATTACTAAGGGTTTGGAAGAAAATAAAGATTCAAAAATTTGATAGGATTTTTGTTCGTCAGCAAGGAAGTAAAACCGAGTCATATCGGGAATATGGCGAGGGTTTACTGACGAAGCTGACGGACAAAAAGACATCAAATTTGAATGGTTATTTTCTTCCAAGCCCTAACCAATGTAATTACTCCAATGACGTACCAGTAAAAAAAACTAAAGTTGTAGTTTTTGCG
>CAZQFO010000122.1:4371-6039 GCA_964592695.1 uncultured Candidatus Peribacteria bacterium | reverse complement strand
CTTTTTATTTACTAAACCCTGGGGGAGGATTGTTTTGGACTCGTCCATCTGGGCGGATGACAAATGCATGTTTGTTTGGGTCGCAATTATTGTTAGAATCTTTTACACAATATCTATTCGCATAACTAGGATCTCCTTGCCGAGGATAATATCGCCTCATGAAGTGCAGATCGTATTTTTGAGCTCCATCTCTATCAGATTCTCTTCCCCAGGGATTCAAATATTCTCCTTCTACCATTGCTCCTCCAAAGGTATTCCGCGTAAACAATGTGCCATCCAGAATTAACTGCCTTCCTAATCCTGTATTAGGATTTTCTGCTGCTTTAGTATCTCGAACGGTTCCATCGTTAATTCCTGGATTTTCTTTTGTCGTGGACATTATGGAACCGTCAGCAAAATAGGTGCCAACAAAATGTTTAACCTTGTTTTTTATAAAGATATTTCCGGTAGTAGGTTTTTGTGTTTGATTAGAATTTATCAATATAAAACCAAGTGAGTTATTACCGGTAGTGGCATAATCAAAATCATTTTCGATAAAGAGGTTTCCGTCTTCGATAATGATTGTATGTCGCCCTGGCCCGACAGTATCCCCAATCAATCGAACCGACCCTCCTTTATAATAAAGCACGCCTCCGTCTGTTAAGTTGGATAAATCGACAACGCCAGATACGGAAGCTTTATTTCTGATCAATTTGTAGGCGTTCCTCGTTACGTCTTCTCGTATATCGTCAGTGGTAACATTTCCCATCTGAATGATATTTGTTTTTTTGAAATCGACAGTATCATGTGTTACAAACTCATCCGTCTGCCGAGTAAGGATTTGCCCTTCTATATCGGCTCCTATAACAATCCCCGACACGTCAGTGTTATCTGATTTTATCCCATCTTCTAATTGGTCACTATTAAACACAAATTCCTCACCAACCTGATTCCCCAGATTTCCCCCAGGATATTTTATTACATGGCAAATCGAACCTTCTCGTACTCCGTATCGCACATGTGATGTAAAAGCGACATTTATATCCTTTATGGGACCTGTCATAACTCTTAAATGAGTCCTAACAGGGATTGATACGCGCCTCTCCCCTGGCAACAAGTGAATCTCTGTTGGATTCAGGTCCTCATCATTAAACTCTGTATCTGGAGGGTGTTGCCCTTTTATCCAAATAGCCGTATTTAGATCCTCTGAACAGTTAGAAGGAAAAAATTTCCCCACGTGCTCAGTATCTCCTATCGCATAGATGGTCTGTTCTGGTCCGATAAGGAATTGAAACGGAGCAACCGTTCCTCCATTGCTTCTATTGCTCAATTGAGCTTTTATCCAGGGGTCAAATTGAGTATCAAGGCTTCGTATTACTTCTGTATATTCTCCAAGAGTTGGCTGTCCATCATGTCCGACTGCCTGTACACGAAATTTTAAATAAGCCCCTCTTGTAATTTTTTTAGATAAATATGCATCATGTAAGTGGGAATTCGAAGACTCCAGTACCTCAATAGTCGGTATCATAGCAGTAAAAGAAAAGTTATGACGCCCTGCATCTGAATAGAACGTGTACTTATGGACATTGTTATCAATTACCGGATTGGGAATAGATGTGCCAACCGCCCCATTACCCTCACCCCACCTTAACCCATTTTCAAATGCTGCATTAGCTACTACAGAATTAG
>CAZQFO010000122.1:0-4271 GCA_964592695.1 uncultured Candidatus Peribacteria bacterium | reverse complement strand
CCCTCACCCCACCTTAACCCATTTTCAAATGCTGCATTAGCTACTACAGAATTAGTTTCAAATGCTGCATTAGCTACTACAGAATTAGGAGCATATACAGACAGCGGACCGCTTGTATTATGCGTAAATTGTGCAATCTCTTCTCTGGGAGAAAGCCTATTATCTATCACCGTTTGATTTCCATGGATTACATTTCCAAACCGATCTTTAATAAAAATAGTTCCTGAACATTTATCTTGGTTATTAGCCAGAAGAGAACCATCAGAACAAGCGTAATCAAGAGTAACTTCCGACTTTTCATCAGAGGCTTCGGACGCCACCACCAAAACCTTTAAGGTTCCAGAAGAAACTTCATTCATAGCCCTATCTTTAACTATAACCTCTATAGTATAGGGACCTATTTTTTCAAAAATATCTGAATCGTCATTAATTTTTATGACCTTTGAGGAGGCATCATATTCCACCCCGGAAATAGATCCAAGATCACCAAACGCTGTTTGCTCCAAAGATGATCCAGTCTCTGGTCCATTTATTTTAATTAAGAAGTTTTTTCTGTCCGCATAAAAGCCTGATTGTCCATTTTCGGAAGTTTTGACTGGGTCTTCAACCTTGGCAAGTATAAACTGCACCTCTTTATGGGCCTCAATAATAGTATCCTGTGTTGTATTTAAAGGCCTCCAAGGACTATCTTGTGACTGTATATAGAGAGTTCCGTTTTCTGGATCTTCCGGTTGTGGATAAATCGGGATTGGTTGTGGTGGAAGGGTAGGATCCTCCACCGGAAATTTTGGGGCCAACTTATCAATCCAGTTCACCAAGACTTTCAGAGTCGCTTCATTTCCAGCTTCATCCGATACACATAGATCATATTCATCGTTTTTGGCTACTCGCTTTTCTATCGGTGCCAATGACGTAGAACAACTACCGGAGAAGCAACCACTCCCTTGAGAGCCCATGCCTGAACCTATTAATTGATAATCACCGTCACAATTAGCCCTAATGGTCACATCTCCGTTGTGCCAGGGCCGACAAGCCCATGTATAAAAATCCTCACTATACGGAGAAAACTCTTGGTCGCACGTATCAGCAGATGCAACAGCCGTCTCACAAACCTTAGTATCGGATTCATTTAACCAACATATCTCAGGAGGAATTGACGTCATACACTGAGCTGAACATTTATCACCATTAACCGTATTCCCATCATCACAGGATTCCCCGGAATCCTTAGTCCCATCTCCACAAAAAGGAGCATGACTACAGCTAGATATTGCTCCTTCACTTCCACTACAAACCCATCCAGTTTGGACTCTACACAGACTATCACAACCATCATTGTTGTTTGAATTCCCATCATCACATGCCTCACCACTTACTGTCTCCAATTTCCCATTTCCACAGGCAACTTGCTCACAAGTTGTTGTTCCTGGGGTAGTCAGAGAAACACCTGTATTCTCGCATTTCCATTTGGGACTCACTTTACAATCCTTATCGCATCCTTTATCCTCGCCATTATTATCACCTAAATCACACTCCTCCATCCATACGGTATTCCCATCCCCGCATATAGGATCACACATCAGATCCACGTCGTCTTCAAATGCTTGTGGATTAGAACAATCCCAGCCCACCATTGTTTGACATGCCTTGCTACACCCTCCTATCCCCCACGCATTTCCGACATCACACGTCTCTTTTTCTTCTTTCTCTACAACGCCATTTCCGCAAGAGGTCCAGGCACAATCATTGTTCGAGTTCAATTCAGCAGCATTCCCAATACATGTGAAAACTTTTGCACTACAGTCTATATCACACGGAACACTACTAGATAGCTTCGATTCTCCATAATTACACACCTCAACAGAAACACGAGAACCTAACTTATCATCTGACAGTGAATTATCACTTAGACACTTTTTTAATTCACCTGTCAGGCTACCATCTTTGTAACAGTTCACATCATCTTTGTAAGCAGAATCAACTTTAATATACTTACAGCCTTCTTTTAGGACCTCACCAGCTGCAAACACTGACACGCCGCTGCCAATGCCCATAAATAAACTTACTCCAATAGCAATACTTAGGGGACTGGCAAAAGATAAGATACACAATACGATGGAATTTTTTGCTAGCCCCTTTAATGCTTTAGCTATTTTATTTATCAAAGAATTCATAATTAATAAAGGTTTAATGTTAAGTAATATATATATTTTTTTATGCCTACAGATACACTCAAGAAGTTTCATTCTTGTATAGAGGGGTTACTATTGGCGGCTGGAAATCAAACTCTCTCCACACATCTGCTCCACAACCGTTTTTCCCGCTGTATTTAAACTCCCCCGCAGCTGTCCCTACTATATGCGTAAAAAGTTTAGCTTCTTTCTTTTTTTCTTCCTCAGTCATATGCTCAGGACGTTCAAAATTTGCTGGACACCCTACTCGAGTGTTTCCCCACTTCCTTTCAAAATATCCATCACCCAGGAGACAATCCCTATAGTGAAAACGCTTATCCCACTGGCCCCAATCCTTACAGGACGTACAAGTAAACTGCTCAGACCAACAAATATAATCATGATTCGCTTCTACATTGTTATTGGATGACCAAAGAGAGGTTAATCCAATAAACAGAAACACCGGCACCAAAAAAATAATTTTTTTCATTGTATATAAATATTTACTTTTCTCTGCGTCTTACACGTCGTCTGACATCGGATTTTTGTTTTTCAACTTCCTTTTGTGCTTCTAAAACCGGAACAGAAATCGTATAAAATAATGTCTCAATCGAACCTTCTGTATCCAGGACTTTCACTCCTGCATTTACCCAGGTTCCTTTTACCTGATCAAATACCCAAAACGCAGGAAATCTCACCATTTCATGCTCAATTAAAAACTCCCGATCTATAGGATATCCAGCTCCCCGCTGGGTCTGTTCCACCAAAAAACCCAGATCTGCTTCCGTCAAAGGAGGATATACCTGATCTTGAGCAGTTCGCAATGCCTCCATTTCAGAAATTTTGTTTTGAAGTATCATTGGATTAGACTTTAAGATATGTATCGTTTCCCCTTCTTTGGTTTTGAATAAAATATATGGCATTCCAAATGTCTTCATTATATTTCCAGCGTATCCCACGACTTCGTCAAATGTATCGTTTTCCATAAATTGAGCCATGTCAGTGCTTTTATCGAACTCAAATAAATAAACAACCACCTCCCCCCGATAGAGAGTCCCGTCTGCGTGAACCAGCGCATCAAAAGGGATAAAATACTTACTCCACGGCGTAACAACGACGAAATTATCGTTTTCTACCGAAGCTCCCTTTCCACTAACTGTTTTTGTTCTGTTGTTAAGCGTCACTACTTTTGTTGGAGCATTTAGAGTAAAGTCTAAATTTTTATATACGCGTTCTTTTTTATTCGTTAAAATATTTACCGGAATTACTCCGTCGCTATATCCCGTCTTTGTAGCTTTTATGCGAACCCTTACAAAATCATAACTCGAAAAATCAATCTGATACCTTCCGGATTCATCGGTTTCTACGCTGGTCACTGAGTTATCGCTGAGAACTTCTATTTTTGCAGATGATATAGGGTCTCCGTCTCCGTTTTTTACCACACCGCCAAGTGTTAACGCGACATTTTTTTCACAACTTGTTTGATGTCTTTCACAATTAGAAGCCGCTATCTTTTCCGCAGAATTATAATCTCCTTCTAGACTATGAATATATTCGAGACCTTTCATTTCATCTGCCGAGCATTTACCAACCCTGCAACTTCTAACCAGTGCGCTTTTCAAAGGGAAATAAGCCGTACTGTTATTTTTTATGATATCAAGAAGCTGATAGTGTATGGGTTTCTCTTTAAAAGAAAGTTTCTTTACATTTCTTTTCTTTCCACGAGAGAGCGTATAAATCTTTTTGTTTATGGCATCATCATCCCATCTGTTTTCAGCACAAAAATCACGTAAAAAAAACAATTTAACTGTTTCACTTTTTTCTTCCGAATAATAGAATTTTTCCCTATCTTCTGATTCTAATATTTCCTGGTTTCTAAAAACCAGAGAATCGGCAAATTTTTGTACACAGGCTTCAAGCATTTGGGCGGATTTTTGTGCTTGATAGTATTTGTATCCGAAGTATCCTCCAGTACTTAATACTACCACCGTGATTAGAATTAGAATATATTTTTTCATTTGTATTTTTTAGATTCTTATAAAAAACTTTTTATTTACTAAACCCTGGGGGAGGATTGTTTTGGACTCGTCCATCTGGGCG
>CAZQFO010000121.1:0-6181 GCA_964592695.1 uncultured Candidatus Peribacteria bacterium | reverse complement strand
CGAAACCTCATCTATCCTTTTCATATATACATTTCTTACCACAGTGAGCACTCACATATATTTTTGTAACTACTCCAATGACGTACCAGCAATTGTAGTTTTGGCGATTTTCATGGGCGACGAAGGCTGATTTATCAGCCGAGGAGCCCAATGAAAATCGCATCTTGGCGAAGATTTAATATTTTAGCTTATCTTTTTTATAGAGCCAATTTAAAACATTTTAATATTGTTCTCATGGTACTGGATTGGAGTAGTTACATATTTTTTTTACAAATCAAAAAAAGATAATCTGCAATATTCTTTACCGATGCTTATCAATCAATTCCATTAATTGTCCCTTTGATTGCACACCCACTGATTCATTCACGACTTCTCCACCTTTAAACACTTTCAATGTTGGAATTGACATTACACCATATTGAGAAGCAAGTTCTGATTCTTCATCTACATTTACTTTAAATATCTTTGCTCCATCATCAAGTTCTTCAGAAAGTTCCTCCAAAATAGGTAGTAACATCTGACATGGACTACACCAAGGTGCCCAAAAATCAACCAATACAACATCTGAACTCTTTAACACTTGATCATTAAAATCGGTAGTAGTAACGGGCTGAACCATATTTTTTAAAGTTAAAAATTAACATCACTTTACTATATGATATTATTAATGAGGGCTTAGTCAAATTAAAGTTTTTAGTAATTACAGTTTTTAGTTGGTGTTATTTTTTTGTTAATTACTGTCCATTTTGAATAGATCTCCATTCTTGAGGGCTCAAGATGATCTCCAATGTGCTCTCTGGAAAGTTTACAACCTTTATATCATGAATCAGTGCTTCGCGATTTGCTATTATATTTTCATACAATCTTTTAAGTCTTTTGTCGTAATACTGAATATTTTGCATTATTATCTTCCTTCCACTTGCATAAACAGAATTTGTCATCACTCTCGTTTCCGCATCTGCTTTTTGATTCAGAAATATTTCAGCTTCATGACCGTTTAAATTTCGTAACGCTGTATAAAAAGCTTCCTCGTTTAGTACGGACTCTTTATTTGCTTCCTGTGACCGATTTATATACTCGGTATAGTCAGTATATAATCGTGATTGTAGTTGTTTGGACTGATGAATCAGATCATTTATATCTCTGAGTATATCATTAATTCTACTAGTACGGATATTTGGAATACTACTTGGAATCAAGTCAATAGCTGGTTTTTGAAAATACGTCTGTGCATTTTTGAGCCACTGAGTAGAAGCTACTAAGATATTTTTTTGATAAAGATTATCATAGTCTTCAACAGGAATATGAAGTATTTCTGGAATTTGAGCTTCTGCGGTTGGTATTTCTTTAGTTGTCTCGGAGGTTACTTCATCAATAATTGGGGACTCATCTTTTGAGGCTAATATTTTATTTGGTATTTCCACGAGTTCTTCTGTCTCTGGTTTCCATATGATCCAGATAATAAAAACCATAATTCCGATACCAAACGCAATTTTTACAAATCCCCACACGATTCTTTGGATTATCCAAAAAAAATCTTCCTCTTGTTCATCAAAAAGTTCGTCACTTTCTTCTGCTGTTTCTGGAGGTAGTATCTCAGACACTGCTGAAGCACTTTCCTTTTGCACGTTTGCAGTTTTTTTTTGAGATGTAGGAGTCGAGTTTTGATTATTTTCAGGCATATCTGATTATTATATCACATTATAGTTCGAGGTGCAATAAATTTTGCATTTTACTATTGCATGCATTTTAATTAACTATTCGGAAACAATAATAATTATCAATTTTCATTTTCCAAAATTTATGACTTAGGGATAAAAATTAAATAGGCTAATCAAGTTCGCTCAAGATTTATGTTAGATTTGGAAGATGTTTTGCGTGAAAAATGGGAGGCGTGGCCAATCCCACTCCGAGTATTTTTTGCGTGAAAATCTTTCAAAGATGACATGAAGATTGAGATGAAATTGGCTAGTTTATTTGATTTTTATTCCTTAATTTTCAAACTGTAATCAAATTGGTAAATACCCATCTCAACAATTATTTGTTAGAACTATTTGCTAGAACTTAGATTGTTTCGTATTATTAATTAAGAAAATGAAAGAAAATATTAAATTTATATTGGCAGTGATAGTATCTGCAATATTTGGTTTTTCTGCAGCAAAGCTGCAAATTGAGCCAAAGGTGAAGATTGTTGAAAAAAAAATCCAACCAGAAATGTCACTGATTCAGCTAAAACAGATAACTGGAGATAGCATCAAGGCAGATATCTCTGGCCCAGTACGGATTTTGTGGGGAGGCGAAAACTTAGTAGAAGGCAATGGTGAACATTTGATTCCCCTTCCACAAATTCCTAATGAAAATGATCTAGTGTTAACAAAATTTCCGTTTACCGGAAATGCAAACACGATGAAATTTTATCCTTCCGACTCACATTTTGCTCGATGTGTGGCAGTAGAAAATCGAAGATTGTTTGATTCCAAAGAAGCCGCAATTACAGAAGGGTTTGAACCCTCGAAGAGTGTGAAGTAAATTTGAATTTATTCAGTAATTTCTTGTGATGTTTTACTAGCCTGTTCATAGGTGGCAATGGATTCTTCCATAGATCCTAGGACTCTATATTTCGTGGAGCGTAGTTTGTTTCGATCTTTTGGAGATCCTTCATGTAAGGTTTGTACACATTTAATGGTGGTCTCCATTAATTCATGAATTAAATCTAATGCATGCCCTAAACTTTTAGAGGACTCGTCATCTTTTTCGTCTCGACATTCAAGAGCTCTAAGACTTCTTTCCGTTATATCCATGAAATGCTGCATAACCATTAGATGCCCTTCTGTCAGCGATCCTTCTTTACTGCTTCTCATCATTTCCGCTATATCTGCTTCTGAGATTTCATTCATCAGACCTTCAGAATCTGCAGCTTGTTGTTCACTAGGAAGTGCTGTTAGTACTACTTCCTTTGGGGCGGTTTGTCTCTTCTCTTTTGCCATAATAAATAAAAATTAAAAAGTATGAGCACTTATTATCTGTACTTCTGTTTAAAGTCAAGTAAAAATAGTGCAAACAGATAATGTAAAAAAATCTAATTATTGGTTAACGACTTGCGACTTTAAGTGCGATTTGTATTTTGTCCAACGAATGTCAACACAATACCTCTTTCTTCTCGGTCGCAACCCAACCCTTTCTCGTGCAGAACTGCTCAATTTTTGCGAGGAAGTTTGGTATGACGAAAATAAATCACTGTTTATCGGGGAAAAACTGCGATTTGAAAATCCCAGAGATTTGCCCAAAAAACACGAACAACTCTTTCTCGATCGAGTGGGAGGTACTATCCGTATGGGAGCAATAGTGGGAGAATATCGTTCAGTAAAAGAAGTACAAGGATCAATTTTAAAAGAAATAGAGAATGAAGAAAAGGAGAAGAAAGAATCAAGGATAATCTTGGGTTTTTCTGCATTTGGTTGCGGGCGAGAATTTCTTAAATCTTTTGTTCCGGAGACTCGAAGACTCGTTGAAAAAAAAATTGAAGTGAAGGTTCGGATTGAAAACTCCCCCGGTCAAAATCTGACCTCAGGACGGATTTTTGAAGCTAAACTTTTACGAAAAGGAAACGAGTTTATCATTGTAAAAAATCGAGATTCCTATTTATTGACTAAAACTGTCGCAAATCAAAACATAAGAAACTACACATTACGAGATCGAATCAAAAATTTTCGTGATGCTAAGCTAGGTATGCTTCCACCAAAGTTGGCTCAGGTTTTATTAAATCTCACAAATCCAAAATTTGATGAAGTAGTAATTGATCCATTTTGTGGTACAGGCACCGTAAATATTGAAGCCGCAATTGCTGGATTTCGGACAATCGGATCAGATATTGATGAAAAAGTGGTGGAAATGGCTCGATCAAATTTTGAACAAATGTCAGAAAAATTTCGCTATGATAACGATTCCGGTGAGTTTTTTATTTCTGATGCGGTGCTTTTCCCATCAAAAAAATTATCTGGAGTAGTAGTTACAGAAGGGTATTTGGGATTTAATTTTACTCAAGCTCCTACAAAGCAAGAAATTGAAAAAAATTCCAAATTAGTAATGAAGCTTTGGGATGAATTCTTTTATCATTTAGAAAAATCTAAAATTTCAAAAGTATCTTTATGTCTTCCCTTATGGAGATTTGGAAAGAATTCTGTATCGATTTCCGAAAAATTATTTGCCAAAATAAGGAAATATTCATACACTCCGGACGTGCTTTTTGGAAATCAAAAAACTTTTGTCTATTCTCGTCCTGGAGCTTTTGTAGGAAGAGAAATATGTGTTGTGAAAAAACAATCCGAGGTAGCTCAGCGGTAGAGCTAGTGGCTGTTAACCACTCGGTCGTCGGTTCGAATCCGACCCTCGGAGCCAGTTAGAAATTTTTGCCTTAGAAAGTCCTCTTTCGGTCTTTTTGGGCTGTGCGTCAAATTGCGAAATCATCAAACTGTCAAAAGGCTTACGCAATTCTAATTCTATTTTTCCATCCACTAAATACGCGTTCGAACTCACACTTTTAATGATTTCTCGTTTGAGCTGTTTCGATCCGTTTTGCCATGCCTGCTTTGCTCTATTGGCAAGGTTTAGGAAGTTATCGGGTATCCTCCCAAAATTTCAGTGTAACGCCTTCACATGAAATGCGGGAAACTGCATAAACACTGGATAAAGAAATTGGATTTTTAGGATTTACATTGGAATTTTGGGAGGATACGTTATCGGCTTGTTCGACCCAGTCAGTATTTTTTTCATTCAACTTTTGGATCTGTTTCATGATGTCCTCCTGTTTTTGGCTGAGGTCTGATTTTTTTGTTGAGAATAGGTCGCTCTCTATTTCGCCTCGAAGGAGTAATTCTTTCGCTTCCGCAAAGATCTTCACGCCTTTCCCGTTGTGGGAATTTCCAATTTTCATTTTGCCAATGTAAAAAGGATTCAGAAACATCCCATAATAGGTATTGATTCCTACCATAGAGCCTTCGGGCTGTCTCTTGGTTGGCCGAGCTCTGAGTCCCATCTTTTCGGCATGAGCCTTAATCTGCGGCATAGAATAAGCTCCTGTTGCAAACATTTCCCAACAAGACTTAACGACATCCCATCGAGTTTCATCTTTATCGACCCATTTTTGCCCCTTCTTATTTCCAAAGTTCTCATACCCAATCCTTGCCCAGCCGATCCAATTTCCGTCTCGGATTTTGGATTTCAGCCCTCGTACTACATTTACCCCCTTCTGATCGTTTTCGAGTTTAGCATTGGCTACTGCCTGTACGAGCATGTATTTGTGGAAAGGCTCATTTTTAAATTCTTGGCTGGGAGTGCGGATCTGTTTGAGTAAACCTGACTCAAGTACAGAAATCACCCGTTCCACGTCTCCCACGTTTCTTGAAAGTCGATCAATAGACCACACCAAAACGCAATCACAAAGCCCACTTTCTACCTGTTCCATCACTTCGTTAAATATTTTTCGTTGTCCGCATCGCTTGGCGGAGTAGCTTTCTATTTTGGTATCGATAAGCTTGAGTTGTTCGTCAGGTGTACGAGCGAATCCTGTGTTGAAGCGATGTAGGAATTCTTTCATCTCTGAGATTTGATCGTCGAGGGATTGTACTTGGCGTTCATCCGATTCGCTGGATTTTCGGCAGTAGAGAATTGTTTTTTGCATAGTCATTCTTATAAATATTTCTGGTGGGTACACATTTGCCTAAAAGGCGGGTATAGCAAGTCTAAAAGAGGGTTTGTTTGATTGCCTCTTGTTCTTTTTGTCGACGATCTTTTTGAGCAAAGTGGATAGATTTTGATTTACCGCCAATTCTGGAGCTAACCTGTTCTCGATAGACTTTTTTAAGATCATCAAGTGACTGATTCGACGTGATAATCATGGGTAAATTGTGGCTCGTTCGATGATCTACTATCTGATACATTTCATCAGCCAGCCAATCAGAAACTTTTTCTATGCCAAGATCGTCAAGTACAAGGAGTTCGACCGTTCTCATTTTTTTGAAAAGGTTAACGTCAGGATTTTTCCCCGTAGCATCAAAAGATCTTTTTACTCGAGAGACAGATTCGGGCATCTTTAAAAAAAGCACTTCTACCAAATATCGCTTTTGCAGTTCATTAGCGATGATGGCAGCTGTATGTGTTTTGCCAGATCCCACATTTCCCC
>CAZQFO010000120.1:0-6220 GCA_964592695.1 uncultured Candidatus Peribacteria bacterium | reverse complement strand
GTGGAGACCTTTCTTTATACGAAAAAGAAATTGAAAAAATATTTAGTCAAAATTTCAAATTCTAAAAGCGGTTTAGTATATGAGCTCCCTTCTTTGGCTGATTTGATTCGACGACAATCGGCCATGGCATCGTAAGATTACATTGGTTTTTTGGGGGGATGCGTAGAAATGCCCCTATATTTGAATTTGCTTTTCCCTTAAATATTATTAAGTTGCAAAGGCGATTCATTATGTTCAGCGAGATGTTTTTTGAGCATCCTTTCTGGACTGCTCTTTTACATCTCGGCTACAAATATGTCTTTAAGTTGTTTTCTTGGCTAGTCAATAAGTAGGAAGCGGAAAGGAGGTGAGGAAAATTGGAATAATGGCAATAGAGTATGATCCAAAAAAGCTGTACACAGGGACGATAAAACAAGGTTCGCCACAAAAAATACTTCTGTTTTATTGTAGTTGACGATCTGAACATTCCTGTAGAATCAAAGGCAAGTTGAGATGATTTTGATCTCGGAGATCCGAGATTAAACAGAACACTTAATTGTCAAAAGCTTGGTGGGAAAAAGGTGAGTTTTAACATTCTACCCAACTTGGACATGGGGACAGGTTGGTACAAAGCTGTTAACGTTAGCGTTTCGTGAGGAGGCAAAAGATGCAATTGAATACTGTGAAAAACAAAATTTTGGTGGGGATTGTAATACCTCTTCTTTTACTCATGCTATTGAGTGTTATTAGCTTCAATAGTATCTCCTCCATCGTACAAACCAATGAGAGAGTCGGCCACACCTATGTCGTACTTCAAGAGGCTGCTGCCATAGTTAGTTCAGCCGTGGATATGGAAACCGGAATGAGGGGATACCTGCTGGCAGGAAAGAATGAATTTCTCGATCCCTACAAAGGAGGAGAAAAGGCTACCTACAACCGAATTGGACTTCTTGCTAAAACAGTGTCCGATAATCCTGGTCAAGTTGCACGACTTAGGGAAGTAGAGGATGTTCTGCGGGAATGGCAAAAAGAGGTCACAGAACCAACTATCGAGTTGCGTCGTCAGATCGGCGATGCCAAAACCATGAATGATATGGCTCACTTGGTGGCTAAAGCACGAGGGAAGGTGTTTTTTGATAAGTTTCGGGGGCAGATCCAGACGTTTATAGGAAGGGAGGATTCCTTGCTTGAGAAACGTCGATTGGACTTTGAAGCCGCTTTCAATAAGCTCAACAACTTGGCGAAATCAGGGAAAACTGATATCTCGCTTTTAAAAGTCATGCATACCAATGAGGAGCGGGTTGCTCATACTAACAAAGTCATCGCTCATGCGAATAAAATACTAGTCTCTGCGGTAGATATGGAAACCGGTATGCGAGGCTATCTTTTGGCTGGAAAAGACTCCTTTTTAGATCCTTATACAGGTGGTTCGGAGGAGTTTTTTAGGCTCACGGAAGATATGAAACAGACCGTTAGAGATAATCCAGATCAGGTTCAGTTGATCAGCGAAATCGAGCAAACCATTCGTGAATGGAAAGAGACGGTCACCGAACCCACTATCGCATTGCGTCGTCAGATCGGCGATGCCAAAACCATGGATGACATGGCTCATTTGGTTGCAAAAGCTCGTGGAAAGGTTTACTTCGACAAATTTCGCCAACTGATGATGGATTTTCGTGTCGAAGAAGACGGTTTGATGAAGACTCGACAGCTTACAAGCACCTCAATGGTAGAAAACACCAGCATGATGACTATAGTTGGGACGCTTATTGCCATTGTTCTTGGTATTGGCATTGGATTAATCGTGACCAACAATATAACCGGCCCACTGAATCAGTGTGGATCTATGTTTGAAAAGTTAGCACAGGGGGATCTTTCAATAAATTGTGCCATGGATAGAAAGGATGAGATTGGAAATCTCTTCAATTCACTAGGGAACATGACGGTTAAAATCAGAGGTGTTATTACAAGGGTTAAAGAGGCTTCTGATGCCGTGAGTAACGGAACTGAAGAGTTGACATCTTCTTCTGGCTCAATTTCTGAAGGGGCATCAACTCAAGCGGCTTCCGTGGAAGAGACATCTTCGTCCATGGAGCAAATGTTATCCAATATCCAGAACAATACTGACAATGCTCGGAAAACGGAAAGAATTGCCACACAAGCAGCATTGGATGCGAGAGAAGGAGGCACGGCTGTAACCCAGGCAGTTGCAGCTATGAAGGAGATTGCTGATAAAATCACCATCATTGAAGAAATTGCTCGCCAAACCAATCTGCTGGCACTTAATGCAGCTATTGAAGCTGCTCGTGCTGGTGAGCATGGCAAGGGTTTTGCGGTGGTAGCGGCAGAGGTTCGCAAGCTGGCAGAAAGGAGTCAAACCGCTGCAGGAGAGATTGGATCTCTGTCTACCTCTAGTGTAGAGGTAGCCGAAGAGGCCGGAAAGAGCATCAATAAACTTGTACCTGACATACAAAAAACTGCTGAATTGGTGCAGGAAATATCGGCCTCCAGTGCAGAGCAATCTCAAGGGGCTGGGCAGATAAATCAAGCCTTGCAGCAACTGGATCAGGTGATCCAGCAGAATGCAGGAGCATCGGAAGAAATGGCCGCTACGGCTTCTGATCTTTCGGGACATGCAAATCTCCTTAAGGAGGCTGTTGGGATGTTTAATTTGGGAAACACGACAGGAACAAAAGCTGTTTTTGTTCCTCCCTCTAATTATGGTAACAATGAATTCGATCAATTCTGATCGGACTTGTTATTTGGCTCTACTTGGGAGGTACAAATGTCAAAAACACAACAATTATTAACATTCCTGCTGGATGATGAGACCTATGGTCTCAATATTCAGCGGGTTCAGGAGGTCTTGGAATTCACTTCTACGACTACAATCCCACAGATGCCGGATATATGATCGGTGTTATCAATTTACGAGGACATGTCGTTCCGGTAGTAAATATGCGAAAAAAGTTTGGAATGCAGGAAGTAGTACGAACGGTTAATACCTGTATTATTATTGTGGAAATTCAGAGAAATAAGACCACGATAGTGATGGGGGCACTTGTTGATTCGGTCAGGGAGGTTATGACTCTCGAATCAGATCAGATAGAACCTCCCCCAAATATAGGAACTTCTCTGCAAACAGCATTTTTACACGGCATGGGCAAACAGGACGATCAATTTGTACTGATATTCGATGCCGACCAGGTTTTCTCAACTGTTGATTTCAAACAGGTCGAGGAAACTTCACCTCAAACCGCTGTGGCTGCATAAGTCGTTGCCCCATCTCGGAAGCATTTTTATTTCTGGGATGGAGCACTCCTTTGATTTAGATAGAACACTGGATCAGATGATGACGCTTGTCACGTCTCCGAAAGAATTTTGTCGCATGACGAAGAAGTTGATGCAATGAAAAATTGTAGCCGAAGTGTAAATCATGGGAGCTTTGTTCATAGATATTATGTGAACAGGCTCCCTTATTTCCTACGTTTGAACCCCTCAAAAACATCTTGTATAACCCAAAAACAGAGGACTTGGAACAACTGATTCCCATATGGAGCCCCATCTGGAATGCTATTCGAATTTCCAAGAAGAGGATGTGAGATGTTCATTTATACCAGCACTTTAAATTTTATGCCTGTTTTCCCTCTCGTCAACTGTTAAGTTTCCCAAATGCTCTTAGTGCCAGACGCCCCCATGCCTCTTTCGTCTATAAGAAAAAACAATAGCTGTACTTTTTTAATTTTTTTATAAAAATTCAATTGACGCAAAAATGACTTATGAAGTATGACCAACGAATTTAAATCGCCCCCTCCAAACCCAAAGGATTATCCAAGTTTTGAAGATTATGAACGAGCTGTGAAAAGGCACGAAGAATTTGTAGGGATGTGCAAAGATGTGGACGAGGCAATGGCTCGAACAAAAACAGAAGAAGAATTCAATCGGGAAATGGAAAAGCTTGGTTTTACCTGTCACGAAGACGAGTATTGTGAAAACGAGTGGTGTCAGAAAAATGAAGAATGTTTAGCCTTTTCTCTGGATGCTTTTCAGGATGCTTCTGATGAGTACTTCTTTTGGAAAATGATGCCGAAAGAATTGAAGATTATGCACATCAAATTAGAAGGCGATGACTGTAATCTTCTTGAATCATGGAAATCCCCTGATACAAAAGAAGGGAAATCTATTCGTTTCTGTTTGGCAGTGCACGATGCTTTGGTTTTTGAAAATGCACCAGATATTTCCTTCGTTGAACTAGTAAAGCAAAAAACCGTTCAGGACTTTGGAAGAACGCTTTATTTGTTTTTACAGAAAATTCTTATGACAGAATCCTTCCCCATTAAGGAAGCAGAAGAAATTCAGGAATTCTTGAATAAGAACAATGCCCTAAAACCAAAGGTCAGTTCCAAACTTCTAAAAATGTTAGAAGCTATTTCAAAAAAACTATAAACCCCATGTTCACTCTTCAAAACTTCGAATCCCAGATCGATCCTACTATCCTCAAACGAGGACAGAATTATTTTCGTCAGGATCGGGTGCAGGAACTCTCAGAAATCGAGACCGATATTTGGACGGCTTTAGTTGAGGGAACAGAGGTCTATCAGGTACGGATAGACATGG
This sequence comes from uncultured Candidatus Peribacteria bacterium, assembly GCA_964592695.1. Classification (GTDB taxonomy): domain Bacteria; phylum Patescibacteriota; class Gracilibacteria; order UBA4473; family UBA4473; genus CAZQFO01. The sequence continues at coordinate 1,624 of CAZQFO010000120.1, read as the reverse complement.
ATTCAAATGGAAAGATAGAAACGGTTTGCGATTGTCCCTACGACATGGGAATGCACTGCAAGCATGAGGTAGCGGTTTTATATGCATTAAATGAACACATGCAGGGAGGTGAAGATGATTTTGAGCCGAAAGTCATTCATGTAAAAATGAAAAAATCTCGAAAGCCAAAAACGGAAAAAAAGAACCGAAGCATCGAATCCATCCTTGGAGATTTCACCAAAGAACAGCTTTCAGAAATTATTCTCAAAGCCCTCAAGACCCGATGTGATCTGAAGAATCTGATTCTCGCCAGAAGTGTAGCTGGAGAAGAACAAGTTTCAAAATCAGACTATCGAAGATTAATCAAACAAAATATTCGTGCGGCTTATGGACGAGATGGCTATTTAGATTATTGGGGATCTGGGCAGGCTATGGCCAACATCGAACCGATTTTTGCCGAAGCCAGAGATGCACTGGAAATCAAGCAGCCACAAAAAGCTGTGACTATTGCTCAAGCACTCATTGAAGAACTCGTAAAAACCATCGGAGAAGCCGATGACAGTAACGGAGAAATTGGAGGGAGTATTGATGAGGCATTTGATCTTCTGATGCAAGCAGTGGGAGCACTATCTGAACCGGAACAAGAAAATCTCTTCGAACAATGTCAGAAAGACGCACAAAATGGAAAATACGGAGGCTGGGATTTCGAATGGGATTTTATGAGCGTAGCTTCTCGCATCTGTCCAAAGGGGAGAAGAGACGATTTCTTTGCAGCTTTGGATGAAATGGCAAAAACGAAAGAAATGGGATATGGCTCAGACTACCGAGCCAAGAGAGCGGCAGAGATGAAATGGGATTGTATTGAAGCAGAAGGTAATGAAACAGAAATGGAAGTCTTTTTGAAACAGCATATAAATCTGGATAGTATTCGCACAACAGCCATTGAGTACTATCTGGACAAAGATAATCTGAATCAGGCGAAAACACTAGTCAAAGAAGGGATAGAAAAAACTAAAACCGAAAAGCCTGGATTGCATAATGATTATTGGGAATATTTATTGCAGATCGCACAAGAAGAAAAAGATGCGGAAGAAATAAAACGAATAACCAAGAAGTTACTCTTTTTGAAAGGGAGTTTTGAGTACTATGATCAGCTCAAGAGCCTGTATTCCGCCGAAGAATGGAAAGCGTTTTTAGAAAGCACAATCACAAGACTGCAGAAAAATCCGAATCATCAATTAGCTAGCATCTATCAGAGAGAAGAGATGTGGAAAGAACTTCTGGATTATGTGTTTCATCAGGGCTCCATATGGACACTGAATCAGTATGAAAAAGATCTAAAAGCGCATTATCCCTTGGAACTAGCTAAGCTATATGGGAAATTCGTCTACAAAGAAATGGATAACTATGCTCTTAATAGAAAAAATTATCAGACCATGTGTCAGTACTTACGAAGGATGAAGAAGTTGGGAGCCAAGGAGGAAATGCAGAAAATTGTGGACGATCTGAGAGAGAATCATCCGAGGAGACCGGCTCTTTTGGAGGAGTTGGAGAAGGTGTGATCTTTGAAGATCCCGCTTATTGTAAGGGGTAATTCCTTTTTTCGTGTGCTGGGAAGTAATATATAAAAAAACTATACCAATTA
>CAZQFO010000119.1:0-6470 GCA_964592695.1 uncultured Candidatus Peribacteria bacterium | reverse complement strand
AGCCTCTTTTGGCTTTCTGATGAGGATAGTTAAGATTTTAATCTTGGAAGATCCGATTCAAATTGATCGAGATATTGATTCAATTCCTTTGATAGCCTTCCTTTCGTACGTGTTTGCAGTGCAATATTCTGTATAGAAAACACAGCATCGCGGACGTCATCACGATCGAGCAAATCAGGGTCGGATTGATGGTACTGGTCAGCGTAATCGAGGTGGTCTTGTGTGGTTTGAGGCATTTTAAGAGTTTTATAATTCAAGGTCACAGTAGTTGTTTTTATGGAATTGTCAAATAAAAACTTGATAAATTGGACCAAACATGCTAAAATACAATATAATTCACTTTTTAACCTATAATTATAATGTTTAGTTCATCCAATTCCAGATCGTGTCCTCGTGCTTCTTATTTCCAAAAAAGACAAATCGCAAACTCTGCGATCAATGTGAAACGACGAATTACGACGGTGTTTAAGAAAGCACATTAAGAACTGTTATTGCTGTTTGTAAGTGCGGAAATTAGCTAATGAAGGAAGATATTGATTGATTTTGTACTCAATTTATCAGTTATCATTTTTCAGATGATCAATTAAATAATTGTCAAACCTCTGTATAATTATCACTCATTAAAATGATTCTATGTTTGCATAATTGAACATTGAAAATTTAATGAAAATTGATCATTGATAATTGGAAATTTTAAGATTATTTTTTTCCTCCTCTAGCAAAAACCAACGCACACACTTCATCCACCCCATGGGACTTTAGTACCTGAGCTGCTGAATCCAATGTAGCCCCACTAGCAACTACATCATCAATTAAAATAACTTTTTGTGGCACAGAAATCACATTGTCCAATTTAAAAGCCGACTCGAGGTTTTTTTGACGTTCTACTTTTTTAAGTTTTGCCTGCTGATGAGTTCTTTTGGTACGGATTAGTGCTTTTGAAATTTTTACGTTTGAGCATAATTTAAAAACCTCTTTCGCCAGAATCTCACTCTGATTAAACCCTCGCCAAAACTTCCTTATCCGATGGAGTGGAATAGGAACGAGTGCGGAATTATCAAAAAAATTCTTCGGAGCATGAGCCACCATTTCTTGTGCCATGATTTTCGCCATCTCCTGAAACCCTCGAAACTTAAAAAACTCTACTGTTTTTTCTGCAGTGGGAGAATAATATGCTGTAGACGCAATAATATCATCTAGATAATCAAAATGAGCCTCATTTTTTGGGGCAGGATCAAAATTCTTGTGATTATCACAAAGGTACTGTCCTTCAGTTTTACACATCAAACAACGTGGAGGGAAAAGTGCATTTATAAACCAATGCCAACTATTTTTGATAAACCGATTTATAATTGTTTTATGATTTTCGAAAACTACTTTTTTTGTACTCAAATTATCAATTTTCATTTTTCAATCAATGATCATTTACTCAATTTTTAAACATACATAACATACACTCTGATTTGCTTTTGTTTCATTGTTTGAAAATTTTTTTATTGAAGATTCAATGTAATATAATTTCAGCAATTAGATATGAGCTTTCTTCTGGCTTAATTTTTACCATCAACATACTCCAGTTCGCATGCACAGATTTTCCTTACCGGTATCCCTGAAACCCTCCGCCACTTTGTCCTTGTCTTGGTTGGTTTGCAGGAGCCCTATTAAATCCATCTGACGGGGTGCTTCCAGTTTGAATAAGGCGATTTATGTACTCTTTAGTTTGGCCCCATGATAAATATCCTAATAAATCCACTTTAAATACCACCTTTCCAACGATGTGAACAAAGGTGAAGCTCAGAAGCGTTACGATTAATCCGACAATAGAATATCGGATTGTATTTACGGCTTGTTTGATTTTTTCATCATTTCCTCCTGACAGGATAAACGACATTCCTCCAACAAAAATAAAAACCGCAGACAATGCAGCTGCAATAATAAAAGCGTACACTACAAACATCTGAACCAACTCATTGAGAGTAAGATCTACTGAAACTGCTGTCTGAGGAACGGTATCCCAGCCTCCGGGATAAGACGAATTGTATTGAACTGGATTTGGCATTTTATTTTAAATTAAATATATCTACACCCTAGTTTATAATTGAAAAAATTACAAATTAATTGGGAATATCGATCAGTCTAACACTTTAATAGCAATTTTTTGTCCGTCTCTTGCTCCCATGACTCGCACTAATGTCCTGAGAGCTGAAATATTTTGTCCTCCTCTTCCAATAAGTTTTCCCATGTCTTCTCCTGCAACACGAATAAAAAATATGATACCTTGATCATCAACTTTTTCCTCAACAGATATCGCTTCTTTTTCCTGACATATCTGTTCTAGTATATATCGAATAAAATCTGCCGTTTGGTCTTTTATGGTCATAACAATAAGATGAGCTTAATTATAGTGAAACTGAAAAATTGATACGAGATGATAATATCAAGCTTTCAGATAAAAAATCAAAATTTATAACACTCCTATCAGGACTATTCACTCTTTTTTTCAGTTTTTTTTGCAGAATCTTCGGTCGATGCTGGAGCTTCAGTAACTGTTCCTGAAGCATCCTTTTTAGGGGCTTCTTTTTTTGGCTTTGATGCTCGTTCTTTTACATATTTCCCTGCCTCTTTTACATCATTTTTGACTAAGAGTCGTGCGCCTGTTTGGCTTAGTTGTGCTCCATTTGCTATGTGCGCTTTAACTTTTTCCACATCAAAAACCAGTTCCCCAGCTCCATCATTTGCCAATGGATCGTAGTATCCTAACCTTTCTACAATTTTTTTCTTGACTGGACGTGCTTTTTCAGCAGCCACCAAGTCATAAAAAGCTTGTTTTTTACGTCCTCTGCGAGCAAATCGAATAACGAGCATAATAATATAAATGTTAAGTTGCGATTGAAATCAAACATTTGATTACTGAGTGAGTGTATTTAAGTTCTCAGAAGTGTCAAATTTTTACAAAAATTCATGTGGATTTTTTCGAAATCAAATCTCTATTCCTTGGGGATAAAAATTAAATTCGAATCTTAAACTCATCATATCCTAAAACTTCAGATTCATGAAATTCTACTTTTCCAACTGATGACATTGGAGAACCTCTATAACACCATGCCAAAAATTCTTTCAAATCTGTATCTTTTCCTTCTGCATGAATCCGAACCGAACCATCTGATTTATTTTGTACCCATCCCACCACGTCAAATTCTATGGCTTTGTCTCGAGTATGATCGCGAAAAAATACTCCCTGAACCTTTCCGAAAACGATGATTTCGAGAGCTTTCATTATTTTCTATCAGAACCCTAATTATATTTCCCCTCTCAACTCCATAGCATCGACTATTCGTTCGATTCCAGTAAGAAATGCAGATTTTCTCAACGATGTGTCATGGTTTCCCTGGACCTTAAGAATATCTGCAAAAGCATTTTTCATCACTTTTTTTAGTTTGCCAACCACATATTTTTCATCCCACACGTCTCCGGATCGATTTTGGACCCATTCAAAATAAGAAACCGTAACACCACCCGCATTAGCTAAAATATCCGGGATTACTACCACTCCATTCTTTTCTAATATTTTATCGGCTTCCGGAGTAATGGGACCATTCGCAAGTTCCAGGATTACTTTAGCCTTGATTTTATCAGCATTATCCTTGTGGATTACCCCATCCAGGGCTGCCAGGATTAACACATCCACATCCAATTCCAATAATGCTTCATTGGAAACCATACTTACTTGCTCCGCAGACATTTTTTCTAGGTCACAATGGTCTCCTTCACAAAAATTCCCTCGAAGTGATCCCGCTTCAGATTTATATTGTTTGAGTTTAGAAATTTCACACTTCCCCCCCTCACATACGATCCCTCCTCTCGAATCAGAAGCAGATATAATTTTTAACCCAGCTTCATGAGCAATTTCTGCGAAATAAGCTCCTGCATTACCAAATCCTTGAACCGCAATACTTGTATCAACAGACCTCATTCCCGATCTTTCCATGTAATCTTGCAGAACAAAGAACCCTCCCTGACTAGTTGCATAATTACGACCAAGGCTTCCTCCTAATTGCAGAGGTTTCCCTGTAATAACTCCTGGAGATTTATATCCTAAGATCTTTTCATGTTCATCCATCATCCATGCCATAGTTTGTGCATTAGTGTAGACATCAGGAGCAGGAATATCTTTTGCTACTCCAAAAATCCCAGCAGATGTCCCAGCACGAAAATAGGCTCTTGCCACATGCTCCAGTTCTCTACTGGACATTTCTTTAGGATTAATCTGTACTCCTCCTTTTCCTCCTCCAAGAGGAATATTTACTACCGCACATTTCAGAGACATTAGTGCGGCCAGGGCTTTTACTTCTTCTAAATCAGCTTCTGGATGGAATCTAATTCCACCTTTGTATGGTCCACGTGCGGAATTATGTTGTACCCGGTATGCACTCACGCATTTTTTTTCTCCGGAATCAGACTCATATTCAATTTCTGTTTTAAATATATTTTCCGGTGTTTCGAGTCGTCGTAAAGCATCAGCAGGTAATTTAATAATTTTAGAGGACTCACGAAGCGTTTTGAGGAAATTTTTAAATGGTTTTTTAGGAGACATAGTTGGATAGGAATTAAGAAATGAGTAACCAGAGATAATCTTTTATTAATAATTTATGATCACATTAAAAATATACTTGGAATAGATTTTCTCAAATGATTTTTTATAATAATCGTATCTTCTTAAATACCATTATCCATGAAAAATAAAATTACATTTTTTTCGTTTCTCAAAACCTGCCTGGCTAGTAGTTTGCTTATTGGGTTTGTCTTATTCTCAAATCATGCATCAGCTATCACAAAAAACGAAGACATTGCTATCTTTAAAACAGATCTCGGAATCATAAAAGTTAAATTATTACCAGATTCTGCCCCCAAGACGGTTGAAAATTTTCGAGGATTGATAAACCAAGGAAAGTACAATGGTAATATTTTTCATCGAGTCATTAAGGGATTTATGATTCAGGGAGGAGATTTTACAAATCATAATGGAACTGGAGGAAATAGTATTTGGGGAAAACCTTTTGCAGATGAAATATCTAAATCCTTGACTCACAAACGAGGGGTTCTCTCTATGGCTAATGCCGGACCAAACACAAATACCTCCCAATTTTTTATCACCCATGCCGATAGTCATCATCTAAATGGCAAACATACTATTTTTGGGGAGGTGATCGAAGGAATGGATACCGTAGATAAGATTGCATCGGTACCGGTAAATACCTCAGCTCGTCCGTTGTTTCCGGTTTCCATACAAATTCATCTTCAAGGAGGTTCCGGCCAATCTGGCGGATTCTCGGACCAGGCACAAATTCCAAATTGGGCGGAGGACGCGATAAAAAAACTTACAGAACAAGGCATAATCAAAGGAAATGATGACGGATCATTTGCTCCAAATAAAGGGGTTAATCGAGCGGAGTTGGCAAAGATTATAGTGTTGGCAACTGGTATTGAAGTCAAAGAAACTGCTCATCGTCATTTTTCTGATGTGCCTCCTGGAGCGTGGTTTCATCCATATGTCGAAGCCATATATGACAAGGGCTGGATAAATGGATATCCCGATGGTACATTTAAGCCGGATTGGGGAATAAATCGTGCAGAAATTGCAAAGATCGTTGCTAATGCATTTGAACTATCTGAGCTGAATATTGGCAGTTATAATTTTCAAGACGTGAATCGCAAGGACTGGTTTTTTCCATTTGTACAAAAGGTATATCAAAACCAAATCATGACACATGATGGAAGAGGATACTTTTTTCCGGGAGAAAACTTAAAGCGAGCTCAGGCAGCGAAGATCGTCTACGATGCTCAGCAAAAATAAGTTTTTTTTGGGGGGGCTCCCCACCGCCTGTCGGTCAAAGCTTCGTAGAGTAGAGCAAAAACTGATGAAGCGGTTTGAAGAACTCTTCCCTCCTAGCATTAAACAGCCCTGCGCCATATCACTCCATCAATTCTATAATCAGGTTTAGATATGATTGACTACCACCAGTGATGGGTATGGTTATTATACAGGGACATTCGTAACTGTGCATCGCTTTTATCTTGTCTATTGCAGTGGAAATCAATGAATCCTTAGTTTTACACAATAAAATTGATTCAGACTGCTCTTTCATTATTTCGTCCCACATATGAAAAGAGGAAGCATTTTCTATTATCATTGTATTTGCTACTAAACGTTCTTCTAGGAGAGCTAAACTAATTTGTTTCGCTTCCATTTTGTTTTTTGTTGTTGCATAGATCAGAGATAATTTCATTTTTTAATTATTATGCGTGCATTCTGAAAAATTAATGAATTTAGGCAACTAAAAAACTTAAAAAAAAGTAATTAGGGATCTAGAAAAAAATAACCTCCCCATTTTGATGTCTTTTTGTTCGTGTTCTTCCCAGGGCTGTTCAATGCTAGGAAGTAATAATTCTAAAAGCCTCTTTTTCCGGCA
>CAZQFO010000118.1:0-6503 GCA_964592695.1 uncultured Candidatus Peribacteria bacterium | reverse complement strand
AAAGAAATGAAAACAATAACTGGGGAAAAAATTATTTTTCTATTTTCCGATACGACTAGGGTTTTTTAGCCTAATACAAAAAAAATATCAAGTTTATTTGTTATTTTTCCATAAAAATAAATTTTTTGTACAAAGTTGGTTTGACTTCTTGTTTTTTTTTGTGTATTCGTAAGATTAGTGCAGCCGAAGTCTTATCATTAATGAGAGCTTCGGATGTCCGAAGCTCTTTTACAGACCGGAAATTGGAACACAACTCAAGTGGAGGAATGACATGAAAGAGATCACTTTGAATGCAAAATCGGGGAAAACAAGCAATTTGAGTAAATTTGTGAACAAATTTTTGTTGTTTGGAGTTCCAATGGCGATTGTTTATGCCATATTTGTTGTGATACAGAAGTCATCAGCAAATGGGTATATCGAATTCTGGGGAAATCCAGGAATGCACCCTTTACAGACGGTACTTCTGTTTTTTGTACTTCATTTTGTACTTTTTTTGAATGTTGTTTTTCTTGTGAGTGATGAGAAAAACATATTATACAAGAACGATCCAAATGGGAGTTTTTCTGTCGAAAAAAAGATTCCTCTTGGGGGCGCTGTTGAATTTGTCTTTCCAGACATATCCACTTGTCAACGGACGATAGTAAAAGTTTGTAAAAAAGAGTTTAACATAGCCTTTTGGCTTTTTGTGTATGGTTCGATTTTTTTGGCTATGTTTTTCTTGGTTGGATTAGAAGAAGGCTTCAATGGCTATTTTTTCCTGGGAATGGGCGTCCTTACTATTTCTTTTTGCCTTGCAGTGTCCAGTATTGGTGGAGAGATTTCCGTCTCAGAAACTAAATTGTTCGTAGCTGATGAAAATGGAAAGGTCATCAGGTTGATTGTTCTTTCTTGTGAAGGATCGGTAAAGATGGTTTTCTCTGGAAAAGGGCAAAAGGAAGTTAAAGGGGGAATGATGGTAAAACAAACTCAAACTTCTTTTGCGTTTGCAGACACACTTACTATTTCTTCATCTCCGGTTTCCATTCCTGTCTGAGCAATATCCCCCGACACGATCGTGCGTCGTGCCGGGGGTTTTTCTATTTTACTACAAATCCTACAATCTTCCCTGGTATAAATATTTCTTTCACAATTTCCACTCTTTTCAGATACTTAACTACTTTTTCCTGAGTTTTAGCTATGGAAATAGCGTCTTCTTTTGAAGTATTTTTATCTGTTGTGAAATCGCCTCTTACTTTTCCATTTACTTGTACTGCATACGTTACTACTTCATCTTGAATAAATTCTGGGTTATACTGTGGCCAATTCGCAAAGGTGATCGAATTTTTATGTCCCAACACTTCATGCCAGATTTCTTCTGCCATGTGCGGAGCAAATGGAGCTAATAGTTTACAAAACTTTTCTGCTGCTGGACGAGGGAATACATCACTTTTTTGCACGGTATTCACGAAGATCATCATCTGCGATATGGCCGTGTTGAATTTCAAAGTTTCGATGTCTTCGGTCACTTTTTTAATTGTCTTGTGCATGATAGGGCGTAATTCTTTGCTGGTTCCTAGTGGACAACTTCCATTTGATCCGCACTCAATCAGTTCTTTTTCGTGATATACTCGCCATACTTTTTGCAAAAATTTAAATATTCCCTCTGTAGCCGCTGTAGACCAAGAAATCGCTTGATCAAACGGCCCCATAAACATTTCGTACATACGAAGCGTATCGGCGCCGTATTTTTCTACAATTTCATCAGGATTGATTACATTTCCGAGGGATTTTGACATTTTTTGCCCACCTTCTGCCAAGATCATTCCCTGATGACGAAGTTTAGTAAATGGTTCATCAAAATCTATTAGTCCCGCACGATGTGCAGCTTTTGTGAAAAAACGAGAATATAGCAAGTGCAATACGGTATGTTCGGCTCCACCTACGTACAGATCTACGGGGAGACTACTTGGCAGGCTGTTCTTCGATAACGTCGGACTTTCCTCCTTCGCTAAAGCTACGGTGGACAAGAAGTCCGACGTTATCGAGGCCGGTGCAACATATTGTTTCATTGGGTTTTCCCCGTTCTTCAACGTTCCCACCTGATCAAACGCAAAGAAATACCATGAAGAACAGACAAAAGTGTCCATCGTATCATTTTCTCTAGTAGCTTCATGACTTCCACACTTCGGGCAATTTACTTCATGAAAAGTCTTGGAATACTTCATGGGAGATTCTCCAGTCGGCATGAAATCCACATCTGTGGGTAAAGTAACCGGCAACTGGTCTTCTGGAACAGGAACTTCTCCACAATCCGGACAATGTATGATCGGAATCGGAGCTCCCCAATATCGTTGCCGAGATACAGACCAGTCTCGAAGACGATACGTAGTTTCTTTTTTTCCGATTCCTTGTGATGACAGCCAAGCAGTGATTTTAGCTTTTCCTTCTGTATTGGATAAACCAGTGAATTCACCTGAATTAACCATGTTTCCAGAATCAGCGTATGGGAGATCCCCTCCTTCGATTACTCTGGTAATTGGGATGTCATACTTTTTTGCAAATTCGAAGTCTCGCTCATCGTGAGCTGGTACCGCCATAATGGCGCCTGTTCCATACCCCATCAGTACATAATCAGCGATCCATATAGGAATTTTTTCATTATTCACAGGGTTGATGGCATATCCTCCCGTAAAGACTCCGGTCTTTTCTTTTTCCGATTGTCGATCGAGTTCTGATTTATGTTTAGCTTCTGCTTTATATTTATCCACGGCTTCTTTTTGTTCTGTGGTCGTGATTTCGTTAACCAGAGGATGTTCTGGAGCCAATACCATGAAGGTCGCACCGAAGAGGGTGTCCGGTCTGGTTGTAAAGACGGTTACTCTTTCGTTGTCACTAAAAACTCTATCCTGATCAAATATTTTAGCTTTTTCAGGATTATTTTCTACATATCCAACAGCTCGTTCTAAGTCATCTGCTGATTTTATAGGGTCAAAATGATATCCGTCTCTCCAGAGCTTTTCATAATGGTGACCTCCTGATGGGTGAATTCTTCCTGATATTTTTTCTGACAGGGCAGTTGTTTTATTCTTTGGTTGGTTTTTCGATTCGTCTCTCGATAACGTCGGACTTAAGTCCGACGTTATCGTAGAAGAGACATCTGCCATAGATATTTTCAAAAAGCGAGAAGCCCCTCCCTTGATTAAACGAACTAAATCTCCCATATCTCGTTCCTTGGGATCACTTATGATCAGGTGTACATGATCTGGCATCACCACTCCCCGAGCGATATAAAATTCGTGATTCCGTGCAATATCACCGAATATTCTTTTGAGATGTCTTATTTCATCTTTTTCAAGAACTTCCCCATCCTGGGTATTAAAAGTAATCAGATAGATTGATGAAAAATCAACATCCTCTAAATCAAAATATTCTGTTCTTCTTGACACATTAATTTCAAAATTCACCGCTGCTCCTTCCGACTTTCCAATCCAATTGACCTGAGATGTCTTTGTCGAATGTGGCCAGTCGATTTTATCCAACCCATTTATCAATCCGGAAGTATTACCTTGATCTTCAATGAAATCCGTAATCTTAAAAAACCACTGCGAGAGTTTTTTTTGTGCTACCTCATTTTTGCATCGTTCACACTTGTTATCTATGACTTGTTCGTTGGCTAATACGGTCTTGCAATCATTACACCAGTTTACGGGTGCTTTCTTTTTGTAGGCGAGTCCTTGTTCGTAGAGAAATAGAAACCACCACTGAGTCCATTTGTAGTATTCTGGATCACAGGTAGAAATTTCTCGATTCCAGTCGTAAGAAAACCCCAACGATTTGATCTGCCTTCGAAAGTTATCAATGTTATTTTTAGTTGATTTATCTGGATGGACTTGAGTTTTGATAGCGTAATTCTCTGCGGGCAGACCAAAGGCATCCCATCCCATCGGATGGAGTACTTCATCCCCTTTCATGCGACGATATCGAGCAAAGATATCAGTAGCGGTATATCCTTTTGGGTGGCCAACATGAAGCCCCGCTCCGGATGGATATGGAAACATATCCAGGGCATAAAACTTAGGTTTATCTGATGTTTGGTCAGTAACAAAAGTTTGGTTTGTATCCCAGTATTCCTGCCATTTTTTTTCGATTGTTTGGGGGGTGTAGTTTTGCATGTTAAAAATAATTTAATTGTATACTTCTTTGTGTGTACCAACACTTATTAATAAAATTTCATTCTCACCCCTGAAATTCCAAGCAATTCGATATTCTCCATCAACTTCACTGGCGAAAACCATTTCTGAAATTCCTTTTATGTTTACTTTATGAGTGCCAAGGGAATTGTCAAAAGGGGAGGTTTTGATTAGATATATTGTGTCCTCAATTTTTTGGATGAGTTGAAAATTATGTCTTCCCAATTTTTTAAATTTTCTTTTGAATCGAGCAGACAGGGCAATTGTATACATGATTAACTATCGATTTAATTCTTTCATAAGGTCTTTTACTGATGTAAACTTTTTGCATTTTCCTTCAGTGTATTCTTTTTCTGCAGCCAAAACATCGCTCTTTAATTCTTTACTGGCTTGTTTCACCGGAAGAACATTATGAGCTTTTAAATAATAAATTAGAACCGATTTTAAACAGAGGTTTTCATCCTTTATTCCCTGAGCTTGCATACTTTGCTGTAAGAGCTGGATAACGGGATCGGAAACAGAGATTGTGGTCATTTATTGATAATTAATTTATTAATTATATACAGAAGAAATTTGTTTATTTTTCACCGTTGTACTCAAATATCCTTTTACCGCATCTTTTATATTTAGTATATCGGAATTTCAATCTTCTTCGTAAACCCTGTAAATGCAGCAGTATTGCAACTACTAAGGAGTTGTACTAATAGATTAGCATTGCTGAAATCTTAGATTTCAATCTTTCGCCGTTAGGCTATTGTTCTGATGCATTTTTCAAGTGTTTCTCCCTCTGTAGCACATCCTGGAAGAGAAGGAATGGATATGACAAATCCACCTTCTGGTTGTGGTTCGATGAAAACTGAATATGTGAGCATTTTCTATGAATTACGTTTAAATGGTATTGATCGAATATAAAAAGTCAAAAAAAGCTTGACAAATTGCAGTGCTTACAATATGTGTATTGTAAGATTTATTTTTTAATTTATTTTATTATGAAAACTAATGATCATTATGAACTGGCAGATATGGAGCGGTGGGATTGTTTGGGGCAGGATGTTTCTTACGAAAAGTTGGAATCACGTGTTAAAGATTTGGTGTCACAACTAACGGAGGAAGGACTTACTATTGATGAATTGATAGTAAAAATGACGGAATTTGAAAAGGGAAGAATTTTTAAGATATTGGAACGTTTTATTGAAAGCGAGACAAATTTTCAAAAATCTATTGATTTAGATCCAGATAATTCGGTTCCATATTTTAGTTTGGGAGAGGTTTTGCTCAAACAAAAGAAATGGGAAGTATCAGGAGCAAATTATCAAAAATCAATTGATTTAGGTCTAAATTCCGGTATAGTTCATTATAGGTTGGGGATTTGTTTGTGTATGCAAGAAAAATGGAATGAAGCTGAGGCAAGTTATCGAAAATCTATTGAGTTGGATTCAGGAAACTCTTTAGTACATCATGAATTAGGAAGGTGTTTACATAAGCAACGTAAATTCAAGGAAGCAGGACCAATCTGGAAAAAGCTAATTGAGCTGGATACATATAATTGGAGGGCTTTTTTAAACATGGGATTATCTCTAGAACGTCAGGGAAAAAATGAAGAAGCAGATCATTTTTATGAAAAATGTCGTGGAATGATGGAGGATTCCCCTGAAATGTTGTATTATGATACTTCTGTGTATTAAGGGATCTAGAAAAAAATAACCAACTCATTTTGATGTCTTTTTGTTCGTCTTCTTCCTCCTTCGTTATACGTCCAGTATGAAATAAGCTTCGGCGGACAGGTCGTCAGCAAAGTTTCGACATATTACCAATATGACTCAGCTTTCTTTCCTTGATCACAAATAAAAATCCTATTAAAGCTTGGTATCTTATTTTATTCCAAGTCCCTTACAAAGCCTGAGTATTTTAAAATCATTGTTGAGAGTCTTGATTATTGTAGGAAGAAAAAAGGGTTAATGCTATTTGAATATGTAATCATGACTAATCATATACACCTGATTGCTTGTGCAAAGGAAGGGCACAAACTTTCTCAAATAATCAGTGACTTTAAAAAACATACAACAAGAGCAATATTAGAAGCATTAAAGATCGATAACAGAAAGTATTTAGGAATGAGGATTTAATAACTCGTAATAAAAAGTTCACAATGCATCCATCTTTAAATTTTTCTGACAAAAAAAATCCTCATCGTAACCCGTTACGTCTGCGGTTTTTTTCATCAGAGAAAATTCAAATATGAAATACATTGTGAAGCTTTTTCTTTACGACTAATTTAATCCCCATCCCTTACTGAATATTATTCAAAACAGTTATTTCAAAAAGAAAGGATAT
>CAZQFO010000117.1:0-6529 GCA_964592695.1 uncultured Candidatus Peribacteria bacterium | reverse complement strand
AGCATGAGCGATAAACCTCCGACCATCCATATTCACATGAATATACCAGAATTTCGATCCCACAGTCACCCTTTGCCTTTGTGACATATCCATGTTCGGATCGAATAAGTATTCATTGGTAGGGTTCTCCTTGTATCCAGACTCCGGAGTACGAATACATTCCACTTCGACCCGGACAGGATGCCCAGGGACAACTCCGGGATGAATATCGGTGAGGTTGCTAAACTCTTGATGCATCTCACCTTCATGTGCCAAAACATCACCAGAAACCAACAACAGGGTCAAGAACAGGGTTGAGAACAAAAAACTATTGATACGTTTCATAAGATTATCTCCATTTTGTTACGTGACAGTGAGGTAATTACATTGAAATCTATTACACCATAAATCTATCCTCCTTTCGTAAGGTTTGTTGGTTAATTCTTTGATAACAGGAAACGAAAAATAATGATTAATCACATTAATCGCCAGTTCCTGTTATCAATAACTGCAACGAAGAAGGAATCTGCATTCAATCCCAATAAATCGGGAGGACTTCATGGAAAGAGGGGATTCTCAAATACTACAAGATCGACTCCTTACCTTAAATGCAAACAGCTCTTCGTTACACAAATTCTCGATATGTAAAAGAACAACCTTCTTGCATACAAGGTTTACAAGAATGTCAAGCTATTTTTACGTAAAAACGGAGTATTTTTCCCCATGGCTAAATACTTTTTTCCTGTGCTGAGAAGTGTGAGTCGTAAAGAATGCCTAAAAAAAACACGTCATCCCGAATCGATGCCAAGCTACTTTAGAACCTAAAAAAAATGAGGGATCTTCAAAATAATAAAATGAGTAGAGAGTGAATAAATTCTCTATAAATCAATCTATAACTAAATCCATTGTACTCAAAAATTATATCGAAGATCCCTCATCTCGATCAATGTTCGTTTCAACAAGTTCCGTGATTCGGGATGACGGTTTATTTTTTATTTCTATAGTTTTCCTCAATCTTATTGGCATAATTTTTTACATATTACTTCTCAGCACACGAAAAAAGGAATTACCCTTTTTCCCCATAATATTACGCAAAACTACGAGATTGTTTTTTTGCCGCTTCATCAGTCTTCGCTCTACGAGCTTCGACTGATCTAAAACGGCAAATCATCAGCAGAAGCTTCAACACTGCTGTCAACAGCTTTCGCTGCAGAAGAAGGCGGATCTCCACCATCAGTTTTTGGTTTCCACTTATCAACCTCTAAATAATGAGTAGTCCCTCTTTCTGAAGGTTCTCGTCGTTCTTTTACCACCACATTGACCCAACCATTCTCCAAATTGTTCTGCATTTTTTCTAAATCCTCAGCCGTAAAACTAAGCTTCATCAAATCTCCAAATTGAGTTTTGATCACTTTTCCGTTACCACAATAAATCTTTTCATCAGCCATTTTTTTAATAAATTAAGAATTACAAAATAATGCTAATAATATAAAAAACTTTTGCACGAAAAAAAATAGTTTTTTTATCAATTTTTTGACAAAAAATCTAATACCTAGATAATTAAAGAGCATTAACTTTAACTAAGGGCCTGGAAGAAAATAACCGTTCAAATTTGATGTCTTTTTGCCCGACAGCTTCGTCAGCAAAACCTCGCCATATTCCCGATATGACTCGGCTTTGCTTCCTAGCTGACGAACAAAAATCCTATCAAATTTCTGAACATTTATTTACTTCCAAACCCTAACGGATTCATTTCTTTCATTCTCAATTCTTAATTTCCGCATAGCGGTCATGTTCTAAACAAATACCCAAATGAAAACTAACCTCAATGTGTTCACCCGATTCCCGACCATTTGGAAACAGAACTTCTTTAAAGATGTTCTTCTCAAAGAAAAGACTTCCGGTCCTACCTGGACATTTTGGTTCTTTTGGAATTTTGTCATTGCTCTGATTGGAGCACTAAGTATCGCTACTATGGCAAATCCTACTTTGGATAATATCAAAAATGAAATCTGGAAAAAATACCCAGAAATCGATATTCGAATAGAATCTGGAGAATTAAGTACAAGTTTTGAGGAACCATTTTTTCATGAATTAGAAACCGAAGATAATGAAAGCATTGCCATTGTAGTCGATACACAAAAATTAGAATACGAAGCATCAATAGTTGATGATTATGATTTTGCACTCTACGCTGATAAAAATAAGTTGGTACTTAAAACTGAAAATGAACACCATGAAATTATGTTTTCTGAATTTGAAGAAGACCTGATTATTAATCAAACATCAATTGAAAACTGGCATGATGAAATCAGAAGCAAAATTTTTGGATTAGCTTTTGGATTTATATTTTTTGTCCTTGGAATATTTTTATCCATATGGAGACTCATTACCGCTATTTGGTGGGCATTTTTATTCTGGGTGGTAGGATTAATAGCCGGAATTAAAAACTTTAATTTTGGGACATCTTATTTAGCAGTATTAAATCTCTATATTATCCCACTCATCATCGAAACAGTACTACTGCTCTCTTCTATAACTATTTCATTTTCAACCACTATAATACTTGGGATTCTTTTTGGAATAAATTTTTGGTACACAAAAGAAAAAAAATAATTTTTACCATCAACTTTATCCACAAAAAAAATTCAAAACTCAACAAATAAGTTAAAATACAATGAAAAAACTTATAGCATTCGTTATCATATCATCACTTATTTCACCATACTTTAATCCAAAAGTCGAAGCCAAATCTAGTTCTCGATTCCAAGACTGGTTTTTACAACTTCAAAAAGGACACTATCCAAGTGTAAAAAGAACTCAAAGAAAACCATCCACTATCAAAAAAACACGTCGAACGTTTTCTCAAAAGTTCTCCAGAAGATTTGGTTCTTCAGCATATAATCACCTCACAAGACGGACAAAAACAGCAAAACAACCTCGCTCAAAATACAAAATGAGAAATTACAGTCAGACTCGAAAATCACAAAGACGTGAACGGACGGGAATTGTAGATAACACCAGAAACACTTTTTGGCAAGATGATTCACTCAGAATAACTGTTTCCCCTTATTACAAAGAAAAAGTCCTTTCTGCTGTAGACATGAATAGCGTTCCTCTCTTTAACATTGGTTTCTCATGGCCCAAAAACACCGCATCCTATCAGTTTCCAGAAGCTATTTTGATAGAACAATTGAAATTTCAAGTAATTGAAAACTCGGGCCTGGTAAATGATTTTTCAAATTTTGAGTTAGAATTTAATAATTATGTCTATGATTTTGAAACAGATGGAACATTAGATCTCAATCTTTCAAATGCAAGGCTTTCACGAGGACAAGATTTTGATATAGATGCATTTATTCGAATAAAGGATCCAGAAAACATTCCTCATGACTCAGGAAGATTAAGAGTTCGCCTGCTAGATGTAACAGCTAAAACTGAGGAAAATCATAAAACCGTTAACACAAAAATCATCGGAAGAAATATTTCTCCATCTATCATCTGGGATCCAATTCCTCAAGTAACAGGAAATACCAATTTCATGGGAACATCCACCAGAATAGACGGAAAAATGCTTCAGGCAGGAGACAAAGAATTTGTATTGACCTTAAATTTGGAAGCGCAATACGACGATCTCCTCATTGATGGCATAATAGTAACAAATGAAATAACAGATTCATCCATAGATGCATGGACTCAAAAATTACAAGCTATTGATCTAGAAACAGGACGAGTAAGAGGAACAACAAAATTTGTAAATGGAAAAGCCCGGTTTCGTTTTCGTAGACCACTAAAAGTTAATAGGGGATCTATAAAAAAACTAGGGTTTATGATATTTTTGAACGATAAAATAGATATAAGTCGACAAAATACAGAATTTCAACTTACTGTATATGCTACAGATATCGACGTAAGAGGTATTGGATCTGGTACAGATTTGCCAAATGACTCTAAAAACATTCGACTTCAAAAGGAATCTTTTGTAGTTACAAATGCTGCAATTAGTATTTATCCATCATCAGAACAACCAAGTGGGATAGGTGGATTCGAATATCCAATTTCCATATACCGCTTTAAAATCAAAAATCCAAGTAACCGTGAAATTTCACTGGGAAGAATATCATTTGACATAAATCCTTCAGGATTAGAATTTGTTGACGGAATTTCCAGTAATGATTTTGAATTATATCTATGGAAAAATGGGGGAGAACATCATTCTCATTCTTTTTTTGTAACTACTCCAGGATTAAATAAAGTAGTATTTGATGCCAACAGAGAAATCCTTATCCCCAGAAATTCAGAACAAGAATTTACATTAAAAGCAACTTTTGAGGAAGATGAAGAACAAAAAGCACGAGGAAATGCAGTATCTGTAAAAATTCTTAGTGACACAGAAATGATAAAAGGAAATCTTTCAAACTTAAGAATACAAGAACCTAATCTAATATGGTCTGATACATCCGCCCCCCTGCACTCAGTAAACACCTCAGACTTCTTATCCGGATACAAAGTTAAAGGAATTCCAACAAATACAATGGTAATAAAATAAAGGTTAACTATTCAGCACGATATAAGGGCAGGGCTGTTTAATGCTAAAAAGTAAGAATTCTACAAGCCACTTTTTCCGGCCCCTCATCAGTCTTCGCTCTATGAGCTTCGACCAAAAAGCGAGTTCGAAATAAGCACAACGTGAAACAACCTCATGCCAGAATCCTAATTAAAACTTAATCTTTATTGCTTTTTGAACTTCTTTTTTTTCTGTTTCATCCAACTCAAAAAACTCTGATTCAGAAAAATGATGAATACCAGCAATGATTTTTGAAGGAAAACTCTGAACTTTTACATTCATATTTGTCACATTTCCATTATAAATCCTCCGTGATGCAGCAATTTGGTCTTCTGTCTCAGCCACTTCCTCTTGGAGATGTAAAAAGTTTTGATCAGCCTTTAGATCAGGATAACTTTCACTCAGTGCAAAAATTGATTTTAAAGCCCCTGAAAGAATATTTTCTGATTGAGCTTGTTTAGCTACTTGCCCATCTGGAGTAGCTATAGCATTTGATCTGGCAAGTGTAACATTTTCAAGTGTTTTAGATTCATGTTTCGCATATCCTTTTACGGTTTCTACTAGATTTGGAATCAGGTCATAGCGCCGTTTTAATTGCACATCTATACCAGACCATGCTTCTCTTACTTTTTGTTGAGCCTTAACCAACCCATTATAATACCATATATACCCCCCTCCAATAATTGCAATCAAACCGAGAATGATAAAGAAAATTGTCATTTGTTTTTTATTTACAAAATATAACTTCCGGATGGTAATAGAAAAATTCCAAATATCAAATTACAAATTTCAGTAATTTTTTAGTCCAAATACTTTACTATTTCATTGGAAATCTCCAATATGCTTTCGAGACGGTCTTTTATATAGTTCTGATCTTTTGGATCGATTTCAACTTTTCGAATAAAATTTGTATTCTTTTTTTTAATTAATCCTCCATTGAAAACAAATATCACCGCATCTCCATGAAAAAATACCGAATAATTCCCTTCCTTTTCTTTCATATCAAGCAATTTCACTTGTACTGCAGGAGACAATACCTTTACAATATCTAATTCTTTTTCTCTTTTTTTACCATTATAAAACACAGCAAATGATTTATTAAAATCATGTGACTCGATGCTAATTTCCTTTTTTCGAAAATTATTTAGAAAGCTTGTGATTGATTCTTCTGGTTTTAGATAAAATCTAGCTTTGATTTGTTTAGATACTCGAACGGCAATGGTAGTTTTAGAATACCTTGTCTTTCGTTTTTTTCCATCCGAATAGTATACATTACTGTATTCAAAATAACCCGTCCAAAATTCAACATCAGATTTATGTCCGTGAAATTTACCATAAAATTCATCCTGCAACGTTTGATCTTCATCTCCCACCTGAAATATTTCTGGATACCGAATTGATAATTTTTGCCAATGTTTACTGCTTTTATGCGGTGCGTATAACCAATTATTTTGTTTTGCAATTGTTATCTTTATCAGATCATTTTCTGAGCGACGAATTTTTAAATAGTACAAAACAGCTGGAGCAAAAGCAAAAATTACAATATAAAAAAACAACTTAGAAAGGACCTCCCCTAACCCTTCAAGTCCCTTTGGAAGTATAACATTCATAAATATCATAACGAGAAATAGAACTGCACTTATGATAATTCCTCGTTTCCTCAACTTTTTAAAATGTTTATTGGGATACAACGGATCAGATGATAATTTATCATATTCTTTTTTGATTTCATAAATTTCTGAATCATAGGTATCAGATTTTAATCTCGACCCATAAGGATTCCAAAAAGTATTAAGCTCTTGAGCCAAATTTGATTTTGATCGAGAAGATACTTTAACCTTTAATAAATCAGGAGAAGACTGCAGAATTGGTTGATACTTATTCATAATTTTTACTAACCGAATAATAAAGATTGTGAGTGCTCACTAAGGTATTTTTTCCCATAATATTGCGCAAAACTACGAGATTGTTTTTTTGCCGCTT
>CAZQFO010000116.1:0-6550 GCA_964592695.1 uncultured Candidatus Peribacteria bacterium | reverse complement strand
ATCAGCTTAACCGCTTTATAGAGCCAAATGTGAAAATATTTTGTCGAACTTGGGTGTAGGAAATATCTCAGATCCACTGGATACTATCAAACGAGTTGGGAAACACCTCCAAAACACCCTGACTGATACTAATATCGTAAAAATATTATCCGAATCGGACATTCACTTTTCTAAATCACAAATTGCAGATATATTTACTCATAGTATTCGGATGCACTTTGCTGTAAAAAATATTTCCGATCCACTGGACGCTATCAAACGTTGGACTATGGGAGAGATGTCATCTCCACGGGGCAATTTCTCAGATTTGATAAAAAAATACAGGATAAAAGCAGCATAATAGAGGTTTGATAATTTCATCTATGTACTCGACGAAGTTGCGGAACATCGCCTTCAAAATTTATGTTTGATTAATATTCAGGACGACCGCAAGGGATCGCCCCTACGTTATTCAATTCTTCTCTTTTCTCTAATTCTCTCTTTTTTCTGCCCCGGATTCCTCACCTCCTGCCGAATCAAAGTCCCCACAGGTACCTCTCGATCACACTTCAAACTAGCTATTTTATTCACATCTCCACCATGAAGAGCCTCCACTGCCTTCCCTCCAAACTCTAAATCCGCTGCCACAATCACAAAATCATCAACCATCTGTGGAAATACAAATGCAATCTCATTACCTGCATCAATTCGATTCTTAACCGAAATTTCTATCCGTCCATCTTTCCAATTCTGAATCACTCCACAGAACTCTTTTTCACTTACAGATTGATTACCTTCGTACTGAATATCTCCCGACTGTGGTTTTCCATGTAAAAATCCCGGGAAAAACCCTCTATTTGCAGTGGCATGTATTTCTTGCCATAACTTAGTATCAAATGGTTTCCCAATAGCAATATCATTCAACGCTCTACGATATGCTCGAGCTACCGTCGCTAAATAATATATGGTTTTGTTGCGACCTTCAACCTTGAGAGAACATACTCCAGCGTCTATTACATCTTGCAAATACTCAATCATACACATATCTCTCGAACTCATGATATGCGTTCCGTGAAAATCTTCTTCTACTGGGATGATCTGTCCCTGCCTTCGTTCTTCTTCTATCATATTGGATTTTTCGAAATCACGGATAGATCGCTCCTTTTCTCCCCCTAAATTAGGGGGAGATGTTTCGATCCCGTTTTTCGGGAGAGAAACAGAGGGGGTACTGGTGTTGCCTTCGTTAGCAAAATGATCCCCCACATCAACACCTCGCCCTTCTTCATCCACTACTCGATAATTCCACCGACAACTGTGATTACAGGCTCCACAGTTGGCATCACGACCTGAATTAAATGTAGAGAGTAGGCATCGTCCTGAATATGCCATACACACAGCCCCATGTACAAAATATTCCAGTTCCATATCTGGAACTAGTTTGTGGATCTCAGCTACTTCACGAATTGCCATCTCTCTGGCACATATGATTCTTGAAACTCCAAGCGATTTCCACATATTTATTGCAGGGACATTCATCGTAGAGGTCTGCACAGATAGATGTTTTTCGACAGAAGGCGCTACTTCATTTGCCAATGCCAAGACACCGAAATCTGCAAAAATAATCCCATCTGGTTTCACCGTTTCTAAAAATTTTAGATGTTTCTCAAAAAGCTTCATCATGTACTGATGTGGAAATGCATTCACGGTTACGTAAACTTTTTTTCCATTTTTGTGAGCAAATTCTACTATTTCGGTTATGTTTTCTTCAGTGAATGTGTTTTCGCGAGTTCGTAATGAAAACATCGGAACTCCACAATATATAGCATCCGCCCCATATTTAAAAGCCACATATGCTTTTTTGAGATCACCGGCCGGCATGAGAAGTTCGGGGAGAAGCATGAAAGGATTGATATTTTGTACTATGTTTAGATAATGATTTTCGTAGAATAATCAATCGCTTTGAAATATTTATCAATTATCATTTTCCAATTTTCATTTATTTACCAATGGGACAATTTTCAAACAAAAGCATTGAACTGGAAGAAAGAACCGCTAAATTTGGTGAGGATGTTATTGAATTTTGCAGAACGATAAAAATAGATGTCATTTCAAAGCCACTCATTAACCAAATTATTCGTTCTAGCACTAGTATTGGAGCTAATTATTGTGAGGCTAATAATGCCTCCTCAAAAAAAGATTTCCGTAATAAAATCTATATAACAAAAAAAGAATGTCAGGAAACAAAACATTGGCTAAGAATGCTAGCAAAAGCTGTTCCTGATAAAAAAGAAAAATGCCAACTTTTATGGAAAGAAGCTCATGAATTAACGCTCATTTTTCAAAAAATCACATCTTCTCTTGATACTAAGTAAATTAGTTTGATAATTAACTAAATGATAATTAAATGATCATTGAAAAATGGTAAATGAAAAATAATTGATAATTCACTATGATTCTAAACCCCTCTATCTTCCGCGCCTACGACATCCGTGGCAAAGCCTTCGTCGATTTCGACGAGGACGGTTTTTATGCTATTGCCATGGCATTTGGTAAATATATTGCTGAGAAATTTAATATTAAATCCCCCAAAGTATTCGTATCTGGTGATAGAAGAAACTCTATGCCAGAACTCTATCCGGCAGTCCTGACCGGTTTGGAGTCAGCAGGGTGTATTGTTACTTGGGGGGGATCTATTCCAACTCCGATAAACTATTTTGCCTTTCATGAGGGGGATTTTAATGCTTCTGTGCAAATCTCAGCCTCTCATAATCCACCTCAGGATAATGGACTAAAACTAACCGACCGAAATGGAGCAGTATGTGGAAATGAAATTCAAAAAATTGCTGAGATGTCTAAAGGTATTACCTGTGAGGAAAGTACTGATTATGGAGAATGTACCGCAAAATGCCAACCGGTCGATTTTTATCAGAAATATATTTCAAAATTATCCGGTATATCCAAACATTCAGTTTCTAAAAAGATTGTTGTTGATGCTGGGAACAGTATTTCAGGAATGTTTTATCCAGAGATTTATGAAAAATTTGGACACGAAGTAATACCGCTTTATTGTGATTTAAATCCTAACTTCCCAAACCATCAACCTGATCCAGAAAGACCCGAAAACCTACAGGATTTGATCCAGAAAGTTCAAGAAACAAATTCTGATTTTGGATTTGCATTTGATGGGGATGGTGATCGTATTGGGGTTGTTTCTCACACAGGAGAAATTTTTTCTGCAGATAAAATATTATATGTACTGGTGGCGGATTATCTATCCAGAAATCCAGGGAAAAAAGTCGTTGTCGAAGTTATGTGTTCCATGATTTTGATAGATAAAATCAAGACTTTGGGCGGACAAATTGTGATGAGTAAAACCGGACATTCTTTTATCGAAGAATCCATGCACGAAACCGGAGCCAAAATTGGAGGAGAACAAAGTGGTCATTTCATGTTTGGAGAGAATTTTTATGGTCACGATGATGCTTGCTTGGCTGGGTTGCGATTTTTGGAAGCGTTGGAACATGATCCAAACTTAATAATTGAAATAACAGAAAATTGGCCCCAAATGCTAGAACATTCTGAACCAATGACCGTCCCCGATGAAGAGAAATTTGAAATCCTAAAATCCGTAGAG
Source organism: uncultured Candidatus Peribacteria bacterium (assembly GCA_964592695.1). Lineage (GTDB taxonomy): Bacteria > Patescibacteriota > Gracilibacteria > UBA4473 > UBA4473 > CAZQFO01. The sequence goes on along the minus strand of CAZQFO010000116.1, from coordinate 2,937 downwards.
ACGCAATTTATTTCGTCTCAAAAAATTACATCTTCACAAAATTCAGGTATTAAAATTGATACCACAGATGGTGTTCGCTTAGATTTTGGAAATTATGAATGGGCGATTATTCGTTGTTCAAATACTGCTCCTATGATTCGAGTACGAATCGAAGCAACAGATCAAGCCTCTCTGAATGCCAAAAAAGAAATGATTTTTGAATTACTAAAAAAGAGCTTATGACAGTTTTTTCAGTCTGCTAAAAATCAGGATACTGTATTTTATCATTATTTTCTTTTATATCAGCCTGTATTTTTAAAATTTTGCTTTATTTACATTTACAATTATTCACTTTTTAAAAAATTTCATTACGCTCTATGCAGTTTATTAATGAATATGTAACATGCCTCCTAAAAAAAAATCACCCCCAAAAAAACGAATCTCCAAACTCCAGAAACCAGAAGGAATAACTATTGAACAATGGCAGATAGCTCTTCGAACACAAGACGGAGAAGAAAAGAAGTTCGCAATGGAGAATGTGGGAAATCATCCTGTGTTTTCTGACTTTGATATACAAGACATTGATGCAAAGCAGAATTATAAAGTAGCTATTCGAAGCAAAGAAATCGGTTTAAATTACTGTGCCTGCCATGATTTTGCAACCAACACTTTGGGAACGTGCCAACATATCGAACATGCTCTTTTTAAACTCAAAAAGAAACGAGGGAACGCAGAGATTTTCAAAGCAGGTTATACACCACCTTACTCTTCCGTGTTTCTGAAGTACGGAGAAGAACGAAAAGTAATGTTTCGGATGGGTTCGATTAATGCGGATAAAATACAAATTATTGCTTCTGAGTTTTTTGATGAACAACTTCAAATCAGGCTGAATACTATCGACCACTTCGAAAAGTTTATGGAAGAAGTAACAGCCCTCGATCCGGATTTTCGATGTTATCACGACGCATTAAATTACATCATTGAAGTTCGGGATACTCAAAAAAGAACACAACAGTTAGATCAAAAATATGATTTAAAGTCTGATTCAACAGCTCTGGATGATCTACTCAAAGTAAAACTCTATCCCTATCAAAAAGAATGTGTTCTTTTTGCTGCCAAGGCTGGACGATGTCTGATTGCCGATGATATGGGGCTGGGAAAAACAATCCAGTCGATTGGAATCTCGGAATTACTTAAAAAAGAAATGGGCATTGAAAAAGTGCTCATTATCTGTCCTACTTCGCTCAAATATCAATGGAAATACGAAATCGAAAAGTTTTCTCACAATCCGGATATTACGGTTATAGAAGGTCCATGGTTAAAACGAAGAGAACAGTACCAAAAAGCAGGATTTTATTCGATTGTTTCTTATCATATGGCAGTTAACGATCAGGAGGCGATAAAAAAATTTGCACCAGATTGTATTATTCTGGACGAAGCCCAAAAGATCAAAAACGTGGAAACAAAGACTGCTCAGCAGATCAAGAAGATTTTTTCTCCATATGGGATAATTCTCACGGGAACGCCTCTGGAAAACCGGCTGGAAGAGCTTCATTCAATTTTGGAATTTATTAATCCTTTTCGGTTGGGGCCATTATTTCGTTTTCTCGACACCCATCAAATCACGGATGATCATGGAAAAGTAATTGGATACAAAGATCTGAAAAAAATAAAAGAGATGCTGTCTCCCGTAATGATCAGGAGAACCAAAGATGATGTGCTAAAACAACTTCCCGAAAGAACAGACAAAAATTTCTTTGTTCCTATGACAGATGAGCAAATGGAGATCCATTCGGAATACAAAGACATGGTGGCAAGGTTGGTAAATAAATGGCGAAGACATAAATTTTTATCAGAAAAGGAAAGGCAGATGCTTATGATTGGTCTCAATTGTATGCGAATGGTAAGTGATAGCACTTTTATCCTCGATCAGAAAACGAGATTTGACACAAAGATCGATGAACTTTTTACACTTCTTGATAGTACGTTGGTAAACAAAAATGAAAAAGTAGTAATATTTAGTCAATGGAAACGGATGACCGGACTGGTAGAAGAAGAGTTAGAGAAACGAAAAATCAAATATACGCACTTGCATGGAGGGGTCCCGAGTAAAAAAAGAGGCGAATTAATGACCACTTTTCGAGATGATCCAAATTGTCAGATTTTTCTTTCTACAGATGCCGGAGGGATTGGACTAAATCTGCAAACAGCTTCGCTGGTCGTAAATCTAGATTGTCCATGGAATCCAGCTGTTCTGGAGCAACGTATTGCTCGAGTACATCGATTGGGGCAGAATAAGCCAGTTTTTGTCGCAAACTTTATCTCCAAAGGTTCGATTGAGGAAAGCATCATGCAGTTGGTACAGTTTAAGAAATCTGTTTTTGCAGGTGTTTTGGATGATGGAGAAAATAATGTGTTTATGGGAGACAGTAAATTCAAACAATTTATGAAGACAGTGGAGACGGTGGCAGATGCTACGGCAGAAGAGGCGACGAAGAAAGAAAAATCAGGAAGTGCTGTTGAAGTCGAAATCCCTACAGCAGAAGTAACCGAACAAGTTCCAAAAAAAGAAATATCAGACAATCAAAAGCAACAAGCCGATATTCAGGATTTATTTAGTACTGGGGTTCAGTTTTTAGAGAAACTAGGAACAACTATTTCCAAATCGGAATCTCCAAAAGGAGTATTGTCTTCTTTGGTGGAGAAGGATAAAAAGACGGGAAAATCTTTTGTGAAAATTTCGGTGGATGATGAGATGATTGATCGAGCAGAAAAAGCCTTAGTTGGGTTTTTGGAGGCTTTAAAATAGCAAAAAATAAAGCAACTATTCAACCAATTGACCTCATAAAAATCAAGCAAAGGTCTTTCTCAATAAAGCAATCAATACTATGATTGCACATCTACTTAGGAATAAAAATCAAATAAACTAGCCAATTTCATCTCAATCTTCATGTCATC
>CAZQFO010000115.1:0-6555 GCA_964592695.1 uncultured Candidatus Peribacteria bacterium | reverse complement strand
TTGAGCTGCCATTACAGAAGCTCGGGGGAGCAACTTTTTCATCGGAGGTAACGAATCCGTTTGTTGAAGTTCATCGAACCGGAGAGATGTCGTCTGATAACGGGAGCGGAACTTGTTTTCACCGTCCTCTCCTGTAATCAGTTCAAAAGTCTGATGTGCGTGATCCACATCACGAACCTTTACCTCTCCAGTGCCCAACGTGCTATCTACAGCCAGAAAGACCAACTGAAGCAGGTGTGGCGAATCTTCTGCCACTTGACTCCAGTTCAGTCCCGTATTGTCACATTCTCCATCGGCTCGTAAAACCTGAGCAGGATAAAGGGGGTTGACAATCCGGGATTGGTCGGGACGTTCCCCTATCCGAAAAACCGGCTGGGGACGACCATCGACTTTGAAGGTCTTCCTTGGTGCTTCTCCTTCCACAATCTCCTTGAGCAGCTCTAACGACGCCTTCTCGTCGTGTTTGGAGCTTTCGGGATTGAAAACGATGAAGGGGCGATCCCCAGCCCGCTTTCGTAGCTCGACGGCCACGGGTTGAGTGGATTTGAGGGGATCATATAGCCGCAAAAGTTCCTCGTCGGACATATCCGGCGCCAACATCGACGTCGGAAGGATGAATCCTGGACCAGCCGGTGCAACAGGTGCATCGGCTTTTTGCTTGGAGGGCTTCGGTTTTTCCCGGAAGGCATCGGCAACCTCTTGAGCGACCAATTCCGGAAGACCGCATTCCTGCAAGAGGTTCCACGAACACAATGCCAAAGCCTTGACGGTTTTTCCGCCTTTTTTGCGTAAGCACTTGACGAAAGAGTCAAAGTCGATGCGGTCGTCTTCGCCCTCAAGGATTTCGGCATTTTGGGCTTCGATGATTGCCTGGGCCTGATCTAATTTTTGCTGATAAGCCGTTTTTTTGGCCATGATGTTGTTCCTCTATACTCTACACTACTCTCTCTAAGATACCGATCATCTGATCGGTGGTTAATTTCTCTTTTAGGATGCATATAAAACCTCCTCTCTTGTTATGCCTAAAAGAAACGGTAAATGACCAGAAGCCATTCCCGCGGGGGAAGAATATCAGAACATGACCGTTACTCGGAATTAAAAAATGAAAGAAATGAAGAGAATGAAAATAATAGAGAAAAAAAAACATTTTTCTATTTTCCGATACACGAACTTTATAATTCCTGATTCTGAAACTCTACTCCCATGGGAATGATCTGATTCTACACATCTCAAATTCCCTAAATACTAAATACTTTCTACTTAAATACTTACTTAATAACCAATCGTCATGTAAAAGAACTGAAGGAAAAAAATTAGTATACTAAACAAAGTCACTATTTTTATTTTCCGACGAAGCTTTTGTATATATTTGTGTGAAAAAAGTCAATACTTTTAAAATGATTTGACTAAATACGAAAGTTTTACTAGAAAATCACAGAAATGAAATCATTAATACAAAGTAATAATTTCCCTGAAAGTAAATTTCCAACAGTTCAGCATTTTCGAAGTGAATTAAAAGATGCAGATGATGGACCGGCTTTGGCAGTAAAATTGATGGCGGAGGATTATCTGGAACGAAACAGGCCTCCTGCGGAAAGGCGGATTGATTTTAGAGAAAGTCCATATTTGGGGAAATCTCCTGAGGATTTTCGAATGTATTTTTTGCATCATTTGGTGGCAAAAGAAGTCATCCAGCTTGAGAATTATAAAGAAAAGGATAGTTTGCAACAAGCGGAACTTTTTACGGCTCTTTTTATTTATGGTTCAGGATGTGGTGATATACACGAATATGAGTTTTTATATCCACATATATTTCAACCAGAATCTCATGATACTGGTTTTGGTTCTATACGATTTATTCCTTTTTTTCTTGAAAATATGGGAATTGTCGAGGCAGATGATCAGTTGGCTTTCTTTCGTCTATTGATCAATAAATATAAATTTTCACGAAATCATTTAGATCTTTTACATCAGTATTATTGGACAGTGTTTTGTCAGGTCTTTCCAGAAAAACGTGTGGAATATCTTGATTGGATTTATTTGGAGCATTTGGATATCTCTCATTATGGATTAAACGGTATAAAATTACATTTAATTCTCAAACATAAAAATCATATTGATGATCAAGAAGATATTCGAATGCTTCTTCAACATAAGTGCAAGAGCCCGGAAATAGCGAATGCTATTTGGGAAGCTACTATTGAAGATGAATTTAGTTGCCTTTCTCTTGATACGATTTTGTTATTCAGACTCTATCCATTATTGTCTATTTTTTGTTCCATAACTGATATTGAATCAATTGTAAAAAGCGTTTTGAATTCAACCAAAGCTTCTATTGACCGAAGGGCGAGATTAAAAGTCATAAATCCAAGAATTGAATATTTTCCAGATTTGTTTACAGCTGTGCAAAAATGTAAGTCCTCCCAAGATTTAGATGCAGTTTTAGCTTTGGCAGAAGTGACCGATGTAATCGATCGGGAGAATTTAGATTTTGTCTTTTGGAAATTTTTTAATGAAGGAATGGGAGCTGAGTTTATCGGGCAATTTCTTCCCGCATTTGTGGCTGGAAAAAATAAATATCCAGATTTGTCTCACGATTTTTCCCCGGATAGTGGATATGCAAATGTACTATCTCGTGTTCCAGTTAGTTCTATTTTGGATTTTATTGATGATGAAAAATTCTTTCATATCGTTCCTTTTGTGCATCGATGTCGGGACAATGCTTATACGATGCCAGGGTATGCAATGATTCATCGAGGGGAAGTGCCTTTACACATTGCTCAATACTTATTGAGCGAGGGAAGTACTTTTCTTTCGCTCTCTGTGGATCAAATTGAATCTGGAATTAGAGTACACGATTATATGTGTCAGATAGCAAAAGAACCCGCTTTTCTTCCTGTGCAAATGAAAATGGAAAGAGATTTTTTTACTCCTTTTATTCTTGCCCGAAAAAATCTTGCTGATTTATCTTATCGCAAATTTCGAGATTCCTTTTATCAGCTTTATTTTCGTTCAATAAATCGATTGCATATTCCTTTGAATTTCGAGAATCTTGGAGTACTGATTTCTATTATCTGTGAGGAAAATGCAGCTGTTATTTATCTTCAACAGATTGAATCCCAGAAAGATGATGTGGTGCTTCAAAGTCATATGCTAAAATCTCGAATAGATAATTTTCAAGAAAAATCATTATATATGGATGATCAGAGTGAGAGTGAATTTGAAACTGAAGTACTTCGGGAGATAAGAAATAACGAATATAGTTCTGATAATCTCTCCGAATGGATTTCCTGGTTTGAAAAAAAGAAAAAAAATCTCATGCAAGAAATTGAACTGCCGGAATTACGAGAAAGGATGCAAAAACTCTGGCGTGTTACGGAATTTTTTCAACGTTTGTATCGGGAGCCGGAGTTTGTTCTAGTGGATTTTGATTTGCCTGGAATAGCTGGATGGTTTACGGAGATGGCAAAAATGCCTTTTCCCGAAAATTATGAGGAATTTCGGCAAGAGATTTATAATTTGATTTTTGATAGTTGTGTTCCTTATCCTGTGGGATCTGAAATTTTGGATCGGTGGTGTTCTGTGCAGCATAAAGCAGAGTCTGATAATTGGATACCTCTGGAAGGATTAACGCAGGTAGATATCTCTGATTTTCGAAGATTTTATGCGGATCTTTGTGAAATAATTATTGATATGGGATGGCAGGAGATATCATCTATTCGTGAGGAAATATTGATCATATATCGATTTGCAAAGGATATTCCCAAAGAAGAATTTCGACAAAAGATTTGTCGCTCACTTATGGATTCCGGAGATACGAATGAGATGTGGGACTGGAATGTGATGAGTCGGATGATATATTATTGTCATCCTGATTCGGAGATGCAAACCTTTTCTGAGTTTTGTAATGCTCAAATTGCAGCCCACAAGGATTTGCTTCAACATCCGATAGTAGGGAGGTTGTTTTGTGCTTTTACTGGTCAGACTAGAGAGGATATATTGAATTATCAACATGATGTAAAAAGTTTTTCAGACATTCCGGAAGTTTTTCGTACACCTCGATATTTTTCTCTAAATCATCTTCCCTCCATACATCTTCATCCACATGAGCGAGGGATTTGTGAAAATATTCGAGCTCGTTTTATATTGCCCGCACTCAATGGGGTAGCTTCTATTTCAGAACATATTTTGGATGAAAATTCAGTCAGACCATTGGATCAGATATTTGAATCAGCTGTGCCTCAGCTTAAAAAGGCCGTTGATCATATTGAGCAATTTGTCACTCCGGATAATCCTGGATATGCTGAGCGACAGGAGTGGGCACAAATTACCAGAAAACTGATAGAAATAAATGATCGAAAAGATTTGGATGCCAATAGTGATGCTCTGTGGGAGATTATTGTTTATATGATGGGAGTAGAAGCTGGGATTGGAGCTTTGCGGAATGTATTGGCACAAGCGGTTTGTTCTCTGCTGTTTTCTTTACGAAGGTTTGATTATTTTCGAGATGATTTTACTGATCCGTCGGAGAATACTGCTTATGTCCATGATATTCTGGATTTTTTTGATGATGCGGTGCGAGATGTTTGTCAGATGATTGTGGGTGAGGCATCGGATTTATCTTTGCCAAATGAGTTGCAAAAATATGCTATCCCTTCAGATCAAATTGCGGAACGATTGCATTGGATGATCTGCGATAGTTTAAAAATTCCAAAGCTTCAAATTGCCAATGATCGTCATCAAAAAAAATTGGCAGTTTCTGGAATCCCAGAAACACCAATAGAAATATTTGGGCAAAAAGGGTGGGTAGAGGCTTATTCTACTCATATTCTCGATTTTGGGAATTGTATCCAGCTTCAGCCAGAGATGGATAATCCAGATTTTATTCCACTTATGATGTGTCATCGAGAGACAAAAGAATACTTAGGGCATACGTATTTGGTGGCTTTTATTTGGGATAAAAAGAAATATCTGATTGTGACGGATATAAATTTTGTGAAATCGTTCCGAAAAAAGAGGTTTAGGGGAACTTATCATGTTCAAAAAGCGTATGCTGATATTGTGAATATTGTGCATGAATACTCAGATTTGGGAGGGTATGAGGAGTTTTTTCAGACCTCAAAAGTAAATGCTATTTCTAATGAAAACGGTATGAGACGGCATGTAATAAAACTGCTCAAAAGACTTCAAAAAAAGTCGGGTGTGTCAGAGATTGTAGATCTGCGTTCACTTTCAGAAAATGATGACACAGAGCTGATGGATGCAGGAAATGAAGAGGGGGAAAGAACAAATATTATGTATTTTCCAAAGTCAGCCCCGGAAGGTAATAATATGTTGCCGATGATGAGGATGGAAGGAGGGTTGGTGATGAATGATTAGGAAAATAAAAGAATGAAATATTTAATTAATCGAAAATGCGACAGAGGTGAATGTTTTATTTTCAAAAAACGTTCAACTCCAACGAATACTTTTGATGACTTGAAATATGAAGTTGATCTTATTCATTCAGCTGATCCATTGGAAATAATTCCGAATGATCCGGGCACTTGGGTGCAAAGAATATTAATTTCTGGATTGTCTGGAAAAAAGGGTTTAGTTGTTGATTATAATTCGAAAGTTGATCAATTGTTGGTATTGCAGAAAACCGGTGAAAAAAAAGTGTTTACTTGTGCAAGGTGTTTTTCACATGCTGTATGGGAAACGGTTGAAAAAGAATTACGAACAAGAAAAACCAATGTTTATCTTTTTCCGATTCCAGTTTAGATAAATTTGACTAAAAAGTTACTGAATATAAAATTGCATACAAATGAAGAGACTTTTCTCGTTGTCATGTATTACTTTGAAGCTGGGTTTTCTCCTTTGTTTTAGTTTTATGGGAAATGGTTTTGATTTAGCATTTGCCGAAGAACTGCCTTGTCATTTGACATTAAGTGATCAGGAGACAGAGACAGCATGGTGTGAAGCTTGTGATCTTGCTGTAGAAGCGTGGAGTCAGGAATTTGTAGGTATAAAAAATGATCTCGTGTCTCTTTGTATTGCAAGTGAGGGAACTATCATTTTTTCTGATATCTTTAGTCAGGAACAATATGTATTGATGGAGATATCTGATCCAGATCCTCCAGATAAATTTGCGATACTACACTCTCATTTAATATTTCAACGTGGCATTGTCCTCGTAATATAAAAGGAATTCAGTAATCCCCTATTGTTTTTTTCTTGGGTTTTTGAGGTATTTATTTTTTACTTATTTTCTTACTTTTTATTTATCATGAAAAAATTACTATCTATTACTTTTGTTGTTGTTCTCCTTGTAGGTTGTGGGGCAAAACCTATGACTGAGGCAGATATGGCTAAAAAATATGGCATGAGTATGGAAGAGTTTCAGGAACAAAAAGAAGCTGCAGCTCGAATGAATATGTCAGTTGAAGATCATCTCAAACACAATTATGGGATTTTATCCTATTTTTTGCTGTTCTTTTAAGTGATCTCTTAAATACTATATGTAATTACTCCAATCCCGTACCATGAAAACAACAAGTAAATGCTGTAAATTGG
>CAZQFO010000114.1:0-6555 GCA_964592695.1 uncultured Candidatus Peribacteria bacterium | reverse complement strand
ACTTTTCCCGAGGACTCCCTGCGGTCGTCCTCGTGAAGTGCCAAAAATTCAATCCCTTATATCGTGCTAAATACTGCTATAAATGATATTTTCGTACGAAAATATCGGGAAAGAATGAGCTTTTTTACTCATGAATATATATGGGAGAGAAAACATGGAAACAAAAAGTCATATTCTGGTGGTAGATGATGAGCCAGATAATCAAGATCTTTTGAGAGATGAACTAGAAGTTGAAGGGTATCAGGTTACCATTGCAGAAAATGGTGATCTGGCACTAGACATTTTGAGGAAGTATCCAACGAGATTTGAGGTGATACTTCTGGATATCATGATGCCTGTAATGGATGGATGGGAAACTTTGGCAGAAATGAAGCAATTACCGGCTGTGGCTTTGATACCGGTTATTTTTCAAACTGCCTTGACTGGGGATAAAGAACAACAAACCGGGTTGAAAATGGGGAGTTATGATTATCTTACTAAACCACTCGATTTGGAAGTACTTTTTGATGTAGTCGGTAATGCTGTAAAAGCTTACAAAAATGCCATGCGGCTACGAGTTGGTAATACAGGCCTCCAGTTTGTGGTTAAATCCCTTTTGGAAGCCGAATCCCTGTCGCGTGTGTTGGGGCGATTGATCCAGATTCAGTTTGATTCTACTGTCCATGAAAACAAAGCACTGGAAGCCCTAAATTTTCCAGCTACGGGATTTGAGGCTTTGCTTTTCAATGCTGTTACGGCAAACGTGGAAATTGATCGAGCAGCAAAGTTGAGGTTGATGACTGTTGGTTCCTTTGAATCTGAACTAGAAAGCCGTTTGGAAGCACAAAAATATAAGTCAAGATCTGTTACCGTTTCTATTTATTGGGAGAGGGGGCAGCTTTATATTCGAATACGGGATCAGGGAGTGGGGTTTGATAGTCAATTCTATGTGGATGCTTGGGAAAAAGTAATAAAAGGTGACATTGATCTGGATATTTTTCAGCGACACAAAGGATGCGGAATCTTTACAGCTTTTGGTGTTTTTGAAGAAGCAGGTGGTCATGTAGAGTATTGTATACCTGGAAATGAAGTTCGAGTGTCTGTGCCTACTAACAAACAAAGTTGATGTGCTGTCGAAATAAAGAGAGGGAGGAGATATATTGTCTCCTCCCTTCAGTTTTAGTGTGGAACTATCAATATTATCATTTTTGTCCTTCTATCTTAAATTTTACTTGTAATGTGGTTTCTTCAAGAATATGTTCCACTTCGTTTTCTATTACGTCATGTACGATTTGGAGCATTGATTTTATGGCTCGATATTTTTGACTGATGGTAAGGAGTTTTAATTGTTTAGTTGTGAGCATAAAAACTATGTGTTGATTTCCTGCTTCTGAATCATGAATAATTTTAGCATGGGATTCAACGTCGTTCAAAATACTATTTACTTTGTGACCATCTTTTCCGTGTAGTAGAAGTTCTTTTTCGTGCATTAATTTTTGAATTTTTTGATGTTTTTTTTTGAGTTCCGCTATTTGTGCAGAAGTGATTTTGACTTTTTTGTCATTGTCCTGAAAAAAAACAAATTTAGTTTGTGGTTTTGGTGAAACATAGAAGAATGTTTTCATGAATGTTTATATTATTATGTGCATTCTGAATGTATATAATGCGAATGTCAAAAAAACATTTTTGTTAATAAAAAATTTTTTAGTATAATTTGTGGTGTAAGTTTGAGAACTTGCATTTTTTCTATCAAAGCTGTTAAACTTAAATGCGAAACAAAATGAAAAAAATACTTACATCGTTACTCATACTTTTTTTTATTCCTTTATTATCGTCGTGTGAAGAACGAGGGCAAAGGAGAAGTGGGCTTGTCGCTCCTGGACAATCACTTATTATAAATGTATGGTCTACAAAAGAAGAAGCGGGAGTCTTAAAGGATCTTGGGAGAGAGTTTTCATCAGAACTAGGAGAGCCTGGATTGCACATAAAGGTTATATCTTTTGATTCACAGGAAGAAATGCAAAATCTGTTGGTGACTCAAATGGCAGAAGATAAAGGTCCTGATATTATTTATACAGATGCAAATTGGATTCATCAAAATCCTGAAAAAATTGTTTCACTGGGAAGTTCAGAGTCTTTTTCTGTTGCGGCATTTAAGGAGCGTTATGTAAGATCTGCTTCGGATGTACTGATAAGCAATCAAACAATTAAAGGGATTCCTATGGGGGTAGATTCACTGGCATTAATTTATAATGAGGATTATTTGATTAATGTTTTAGATGAGAGAAGTGAACCAGGGAGAAGTTGGGAAACTTTTCGAGAAGATGTCATAGCTCTTAATCGTCCGGATAATTCTTTTGAAAGATTTTCTATATCTGGGGCGGCATTGGGACGTGGTGATAATATCAATAATTCAATTGAAATTTTGGAAAATATTATGATTCAGATGGGAACTCAGTTTTTTGATTTTTCTGAAACAAAAGCAACTTTTGCTAGTACGCAGGGAATATCCAGCAAGGGAAAGCGCGAAAATGCTGGAGTAGAAGCTTTTAGTTTTTTTACTACTTTTGCCGATAAGAGGTATGATAATTTTTCTTGGTCGGAATTTTTGGCTTCTGCGCAATTTTCAGAGAAGGATTTTGGGACATTTGCTAAGGGAAAAGTTTCAATGGTTTTTGGGTTTTCTCGTGATTTGGAAAAGATTAAAGATATCATCAAATCTCTAAAAAATACTGGAGGAAAACCTATTTCAGAAAAATCTATTCGGGTTGCTTTTTTGCCTCAAGTCGAAGATCCTAATGTTTCTCATTACAGAGTGGTAAAGGCCAATTTGTTTGCATTGGCAGTGCCTCGTACGACAAAGCAGTCAAAAATTGCATGGAGTTTTTTGAAATTTACTGCAAAAAAAGATCAACATCAAGACTTTTATGAGGAAACAGGTTTGCCGACTCCCCTACTTTCATTATTATCTGAACAAGAGCAGGAATCCGAATTGGGAATATTTGTTCGTCAGGCCAAATTTGCTAGGCCAAATTTGATTCCGCTTTCAAAAGAAGAATATAATACCGGTTTCAAAAAAACTACTCTATTAGTTAATAATGGCGAAGTGTTACCTCGGAATGGTCTAAAGTCATTAGAAAACGAATTTACTGAATTGCTGACAAAAAGAAAAAGACAAATGCAATTGATCAAATGAAATTTATTTTGAAAGTAAGGGCTTGGAAGAAAATAACCATTCAAATTTGATGTCTTTTTGTCCGTCTTCTTCCTCCTTCGCTATACGTCCAGTATGAAATAAGCTTCGGCGGACAGGTCGTCAGTAAACCCTCGCCATATTCCCGATATGACTCGGTTTTACTTCCTTGCTGACGAACAAAAATCCTATCAAATTTTTGAATCTTTATTTTCTTCCAAACCCTAATAACTCAGTTTCGGTTATGAATAAACAAGCAGAAAAAAATAATTTTTGGCACGAATTAGGAAATCGTATCATTTGTTTTGGGTTTGTTATTTTTTGTTTTACATATTGGATTCCGGATGGTTTTATTATTGGAGGTAATCCTCTATATTTAGGGAAGTTTAACCCAGAACTGGAAATTCAACTCCCCTACTCTATTTTAGGAATTACGTTGGTGATGTTGGGAAGTTTATTATTAAAATCATTTAGAGCATCTAAAGGTCAATGGATAATATTTTTCACATTTTTAATAGGAAACTTATTGCTTTCGATTATTGTGATAAATTCAAAAGAAACTTTACTTACATCGATATTAAGTGATCCTTCAAATGCATTATTATTTTTGATAATATGGGGAGTTGCTTTTTGGGGAATGGGGTTTTTTCATGCGTTTCATCTTCAGGGTAAATTCAAAAATTTGATTTGGGCATTAGGCATTTTAACAGGCATATTGTCATCGTTTTTATTTGATATTCCTGTTTCAAGAGAATTGTTAGCCATTGCTGCAATTTTGGGTGCTTTTTTTATTCGTCTAGAAACTAGATTAAAAGTGCAGATGTTTATTATTTTGTTTTACACCTGGGTTGTATTTGAAAGTCATAATTTAGGATTGGTGTTCTTGTTTTTAGCAACTTGGATGGGGGCAGATTATTGGTTACCGAGATCTGCAAAAATTAAAAATGAATGGATGCTATTATTACCTGTTATTTTTTCATTTTTGCTTTTTTTTGATCCCAGGTATGATTTTGTTTTTCCGACTTTTAATAGTATAAAAAGTGTAGGAGGAAATATGTTTTGGGGTGTTGGGGATGGACGGTATTTGATTGCTCTTCAGCAAAATGCAGAAGTGTTTTTAACGCCGAAAGAATTGATCAAACCTTCGTATGGAATTGTACTTACCTATTTTGAGAAAGGAGTTTTTGGTGTAATATTGACTGGAATGCTAATGGTTTATCCGTATCTTTTTCGCAAGAAATATGGAAAATTGTTAACTTTTTTGTTTAGTGGATTTTGGATTTTTTCTCCTGTCTTAGTTGGATCTGAAATTGGAATATTGTTTTTAGGGATGATGATTTTTGGTCGGGATAAAATGGAAATTGAAAAAAGGATGTAGAAAAGAAATAATAGAGAATCTTAATGTCCTTTTTCTAAGGCATTTACTATTTTTTCAATAGTTTTGATCTGAACATCATATAGCTCTTCTATTTTAGTTTTGAGTTCTTCTAGGGTTGAGGTATGAAAAAAGATGAGCCAATTTCTATTGATTTCTGTTATTTCGATAAACCCAAACTTTTTTATTGGAGAAAAGGTTGAGTGACTTGGATTAAAATAGTTTTCATTTTTATGGTGTTCAAAGTGAGGAAAAATCCCCATAAAACTTAGCATTTTAATTCTATAAAATATGTCATAAATTTGCAGATGTTCGATATCAAAATGGCCTAGAAATTTTACTACTTTTGTAAAAAGTTTTGGAACGATTTTTTCTTCTGGTAATGCATATTTCAATCTTGATAGCCACTGAAATCCAATTTCGGAGGCGGTATAACTTTTTTCAAATTCATGAAATATTGAAATCGTTGCAACCTCTCGTATGGACATAGCTGTTCGGCCTTGAAATATCATAAGTTCTAGTAGCCGAAAAAAATCAAGTTCAGCTGATTTTTTTTTCGATTTCGCAAATTTTTTCACAAAAATTGATATACGACCAAATTCATGCGTAAAAAAATCCAAAACAGCATCGTCATTGGCCATGAGTGTTTTTTTGAGAAGGATAGCATGTGTTTTGTGAATGCCAGATTTTTTCATAATAAAACATCAATTGTATTCGCGGGGTTATACACCTCCGCTTTAAAAATTATGCGTATAATGCTTCTACCCTCCAAAGTTCAAAAGTTATGTACTCGCATTTCTTTATATAAAATCTTGATTAAAGAATGTACTTTCTAGTCTGGATTACGGCGGACGGGCCATAGCTTTTGTTCAATCTTCGTTCTATAATTCAAAGGAGGCAAGCTTCGGTGCATTATACAAATTCTAAAATTCAAAAGCGGCGGAGTATAGGGCTTGAGAAAAAATAACCTTTCCAATTTCATCATAGCTTCACATCATCTAAATTTCTAAAAAAGTCTCAACATATCCCGATATCTTTCGATTTTTTATAAATCTATCTGATGCAAATCTATGCGAACTTGAAAACTTATTTTTTCCCAAGCCCTTAGTCATTTATATTAAATTTTTGAACAGACATTTCAATTCCTTCTCGAATATTTTCTCGTTTTTCCTTGTTTCTGTCTATCTTTCGGTTTGTTTTGTAAATCTTTGAAGATAATATCTTTACTTGTCCATTAAGATGATCGTGTTCTCTTCTCATTTCTTTTTGAACATTTTTTATTTCCTTGTTAAAAGTCTTTTGAAAGTTTTCAAATCCGATTTCCATATTCTCTAGTTTTTGTTTTAGGAGTTTTTCCAGAGAAAAAATTTTCATTTCTAGATCCAACATAAATCGAATTTTTTTATCTTGTTTTACTTTATAACCTTCTAGTCCTGGTAAAATAGATGCGATTTGTTGATTTAATCTAGTTATCTCACTTTTGTATGTATTAATTGTTTTATTTCTTCTGTTGATATCTCCATAGCTAGTAAGCGAGATATGAAATGATCGGAATATATCTAATATGATAACTGCTGGTAACTGGATAATGTACCAAACAAGTCGAAATGGAGCAAAAAGGAAATAAAACCCTTTGCCTTGTCTCAGTTTTTTTATGATTAGAGCTGCAGAGGTAGCGATTGGTAAAGTAAGTGCAAATAGCATTTTATCTATGTTGTCGCCGATATCTATCCGAAATAGATAAAGATAATAAGCTGCCATTATTGCACAAAAAGCATTAAATATTGAGAATAAATGAAAAGTGATTCTGTGTATCGAGGAGATTTTTCTGTTTTCTTTTGTCCAAAAGTCTTCAAAAAGGAGTTCTAAGAATATAAGAACGGCTAATATAAGTACTGTTGCAATTACAATAGATAGATGTTTGTATGTAAAAGGAACATCAAAAATTGAAAAAATTGATTCATCAATTTGGTATCACCAATACTGATGAAAGTTTTCAAAAGGAATA
>CAZQFO010000113.1:0-6627 GCA_964592695.1 uncultured Candidatus Peribacteria bacterium | reverse complement strand
AAGACATTCTCTTATACTCAACACTTCCCAGCACACGAAAAAAGGAATTACCCTTTTTTGGGGAGTGATTTAGAAATTGAGAGAAAACCAACTTGACACGATGTATACAATGTGCACTATAGAGTAAATTAAATAGTTTTTTAACTTCAATAATATGGACACTGGTGATGAAAATAGGCTTATGACTGTAGCCCAAGAAACTACTCTTCCAAGTGCAGATTTACCTGAAAATTTAGACCTTACGCCTCCCCAAAATTCTGTAGGAGCGGCTAGGACATTACAAGCAGTAGGGACGGTTTTTAAAAAAGTCCGAGATGCTGCCGGCTTCATGAAAGAAGAGCTTGTTTACCAACATGTAAAACTTCCTCTTTTGAAAAGAGCATTAAGTGATTATGGTACAAGCACATGATCACACACTTGGAGAATCTGTACGAGTAGTAAGATTTAAATTCAAAAAGGAACATGGCACTTCTGAGGAGCGAGAACTAATCCAAAGGTGGGAAGAAATTTGTTCTTGTATTCCCTGGCGGGGAGATGAACGACCTCTTGATAAGGAGGTAATAGATAGGGTTGTTGAAGATGTGGAAATATTAATGGAACTTTTAAAAAATTCAAAGCTACCGACATATTTTCCTGCAGAGAAAATACAACCGATGGTAACTGATGTCATCCAAAGTTTGGTTGGCTATATTTGGATAGAGGATATTCAGGATGTTGATTTGGTTAATCATGCCTTAAAACTTGCCGAAGTTGCAACAAAACTAGATCTAATATCACGCTATTGTATACATCCTCCTATGTATGAAAAAGTTGGAAAATGGTCTACGTGGAAATTGGGACATCATATTACTAAAATTACACAACCCGAAGGAACTGAATTTGTGGAACTATTGGACGGTTTTTTTAGTAAATCGCCAGCGGTGATCCAGAAAAATGAGGCTATTAGAGCTGAATATTATAATAAAAACATTCAAAAGATGAGGCACTTTGGAGTAACAATGAACGATTTTCTGCTTTACGTAGAAGCATATAATCAGTGTTGGATTTGCTCATAGGAAGGCAGGACAAGTATACCGGATTATGCAATAAGAAAAATTAACTTAATTATCATGACAAATAGAAATGGAGAACAGGGGCTGACAAGAAAAAGTTCCAAAATTGATCGGCTTGGTTTCCCCGGGTAATTCCTTTTATCCTGTGCCAGATGGTCATGTAGAAACCAAAAAGCAATTAAGCGTCAAAGCTTAATATGATAAATACAATAAAAATGTTGATTTTATCCTTCATTGTTTTCGGAATTATTACAACAAAGACATAGAATTAAAAAAATGACTAATCCCTAGAAACAAAATGCCTCCAAAACCGAAGAATCCTTTCACAACAACTATCAGCCCTCTCATGCCATCTTTTTCCAATAGCTAAAAAACAAGGAATTAATAAAAGCGTTAACACCGTAGACAACGTCATCCCATACACAATAGCAAATCCGAGTCCACCCCACACTTCATCAGAAAGCGACAACGGAAGCATCCCTACCACCGTCGTCACAGAAGTCAAAAATATTGGTTGCATTCTTTCTTTCCCAGCCTCAATAAACGCTGAAATCCAATGATTTTCATCGACATGCTTGTTTATCCGATCAATGAGAACAATGGCATCGTTTACTATGATCCCCGCCAACGATACAACCCCAATCATAGTTGGAAAAGTAATAGTCATATTTGTCAACCAAAATCCAATAAAAACTCCAGTTAACGATATGGGAATAATCACTAATGTCACCAAGGACTGATAAAAAGAATTAAACTGCCAAACCAGAACCACAAGTATTAAAATCAACGAAAATCCCATCGCCACACCGGATTCTGTCATCAGACGTCGACCTTCTTCATTTTCACCACCCAATTCAACCACTTCTCCTGATAGACGAGGGAGGGATTCCATAGCTGTTTTTAAATCTTTAACTAACATAGAAGCCGTAACACCAGACTCGAGATCAGATCGGACCAATATCACTCTCATTCCATCCCGATGTTCAATTTCAGAAAGTTCAGAACTCAGCTGTGCGGTTGCCACCTGCCCAAACATTATAAACTGCCCAGATGGTGTTTTGAGGGGAATCCGATTCAATATGTCCAAAGACCTGGGATCATCCCATTTTTTTTGCCCTTTCCAATCAATTCGCAAATCTACATCAATCTCATTTCCCCCCTCAGTAATCTTGACGACAGTTATTCCATTTACTGCCGCACGTAGAGACTCCAGAGTTTGAGCCGGAGTCAGACCAAATCTAGCCAAAAGAGCACGATCAAATTGCCATGTATATTGCAGAGTTCGTTCTGATCGAGAATCTCGAACATTTAGTGTTCCATCCATGGCCTCAATCTCTGATTTCAATGTTTCCGCCATTGATTCCAAATGAGATAAATCGGGCCCCATAAGTCTTACTTCGATCGGAGACCCAGATGGAGGGCCTTCTTCTACAGTATTGATGTGTACTTCTGCATGAGCGGGAACAGCTCTTTCTACAGATTCTCGAATAAGTGGAATCAAAGCATAAGAAGGAGTTTCTCTATCCTCTTTGTTCGTTAGATTAAAAGTAATTCCTAAAATATTTTCTGCTGGAAGATTTGATGATCTAGTAGGATCACGAGTCGCATCAGATTGCTTTCCCACCGTGTATACTACACTTCGAAGGATTTTCATATCAGTAGCTATTGCGACTCCACTATCTTCCGCATTCTCTCCCCCAATTTCTGAGGAAGATGTTTCGAGCCCAAAACGAGAAACAGAAGGGGGGGCAGCAGACGTCAATTTCAAATCACCCATATTCGCATGACCATTTCCATGAAAATAAGGTCTCACTGCTTCACTAATTGGATCTACTAATTTCCTGGTTTCTTCTAATTTTGTCCCTAGAGGGAGCTCTATTTTTGCAGAAAAAAGCCTCTGATCTGACTCCGGAAACACTTCCACCGGCACCATATTTGTAATCACAAGACTCAATGAAAAAATAAAAGCCGCAAAAGAAGCGAGAAGAATTCCCCATGTTTTTTTAGGAGAAGCCAATATCGATTTCATTTTGATTTCATACCAGCCTTGGGCGTGTTTTAGTTTCGCACCAACTCGCTGTTTTTTGGGCGGAATAGATTTATAAAAATTCGCACCAATTGCCGGAAGAAGAAACAACGATACAAATAAGGCCCCCAAAAGAACCGTCGTAATGGTTTTGGGTAATACGCTAATATACTGCCCACTTACTCCCGTGATAAAAAATAACATCGGCAAAAATGCAAAAATGGTTGTCAATGTTCCGGTAATGATAGGCCATCGAAATGTTTTGAGAGTATTGATAGCAGCATTAATTGGAGAGAGTTTTTTTTGATGAATTCCTGATGATATACCTTCTACTATGATGATGGAGTTGTCCACCAGCAGTCCAATTGATAATACAAGAGCAAAAAGCACAATCCCATTAAACGTATTCCCTGTCGTATGCAAAAACGTGATAGCAATTAACAAAGACAACGGAATAGAAACCGAAGCCAATACAGCCTCTCTCCACCCCAGAGCAATAAACATTAAAATAGCAATTAAAATCAATGTCTGACCACCACTATTGAGCAGTACATCCAGACTTTCCTGGATATCATCTCCACGATTGTACGTAACAGACACATCAAGACTGCGAGGAATTCTTTTGTTTTGTCGTAACAGTTCTACTTTTCCAAGCACCTCAGATACCATTGTGAGTACATTTCCTCGTGAAGCGGATTTCACGATATCTATAGACACTGCGGGACGTGATTCTTTTTGGGTATGGTAGTAGGTCTCTACTTCAAATTTATCAAATTCACGACGAACAGAAGCGATTTCACTTAATTTTATCAGAGCCCCATCCACCATTTTTACAGGAATTTGCATAAAATCTGATGCATTTTCCAGTTCGGCTTTTAGGGTTACTTCGACTTTTTGTCCATCAACTGAAATCATCCCTAAAGGCATATCTCGATGTGCAGCCCGAATTGCACCAAACACTTCATTGATTCCGATTTTTCGTGCTTGCATAGCTATCGGATCCACAAGGATATGAACCTCATCTTTTGGAGCCCCTTTTACTGACACATCTTTTACTTTTGACACCCCCTCAAATTCGCTCTCCAGAGACTCTGCAAACCTTTTTAATTCGGACCAAGCGAAGTCTCCTGAAAGGGTTAATGAAAGAATGGGGTAATCCGAAATGCTTATTTCTCGCAAATCCGGATCATCCGGTATATTTGATGGCAGTGATGGTTTTACTTTATCGAGTTTTTCTCTGAGGTTCTGGATATTTTCCGTCATATCAGACTCTATCTCAAATTCTACCGAAACAACAGAAACCCCCGAAAGCGATGCCGAACTATACTTTTTCAAATTCTCGATTCCTTTGATTTCTTTCTCGATCTTATTGGTAATCAGTTTCTCAACATCTCCAGGACTAGCACCAGGCCAGACCGTCATGATACTTGCGGCGGGGATTTCGATCTGAGGAGTTAGCTCTCGTGGGATCTGATCATAACTGATCGTTCCCCAGATAAGGATAAAAATCGTAAAAAGTAGTGTCACTCGGAATCGAGTAAGAAAAAGTGTCCAGAGAGATGAGAGTTGGTTGATCATTCTATAATTATTTCACGAAAAAAAATGGTAATAAATCTAAGGGTTTAACAAAAAAAGAAGATACCAAATGTGTGATAATTTTTGCCCGAGTTCGAGAAACAAAAGATTAGGGATATTGAAATATCGCTGATTTTTTGTGACGATGAAATCGGGTAAAAAAATCGCATAGTTGGTGTTTTATTTTTTTGTTAAACCCTAATTCTGGAATATATCTACAAGCTTGTTTATAAATCGCACTAGTTGGTCCTCTATCAATGGATTTATGATTTGGAACAGTCAAAGTTTGATTTATGCCAGCAATAACACGTCGCAATTTCATATGACTGCCTCTTTGTGTCACGACTTCAAAACCAAAGCGAGAAAATATTTTCACCACTTGAGCTCTTATACTTAGGCATAAGTAGGTGTTGGTAATTCGTAATCGACCAACACAGCTGGATTTTTTTCGAAATCCTTTCAAAATCCTGTTGTGTTAAAAAGTCTTCATCCTCAAAATGAAGTAACAAAACTTCATTAATATTTTCCATCAATTCATCTAGAGTTTTTCCTTGTGTCACCACTGGCACATCACTGAAGTTTGCCACATACATCTTTTCTCCCTGAGAAACATGAAAATGAATTATTCTCTTCATACAAACAAAATATTAAAAATGTTTAAAATAAGCAAACAATTTCTTCAATTCCAAGTATATTTCAATCAGTCTCAAGCTAAGGGATGACTATATTTGTTACCTTTATGAGTATCTCTCCGGCGGAGTCTCCGATTAGGGATTCCGCCGTACGAAGTAAACACACTTCGGATAAAAATATCCTATGATTATTGGCTCATATTTCTTAGATTTTATGTTTTGTGTAATTACTGGGGGTATTTTTCCTCATAATATTGCACAAAACTACGAGATTGTTTTTTGGCCGCTTCAGAACGAGCATAGCGAGTCGAGCCCCCGGGAAAAATGGCATCCGACGATGCACCTATATTTTTATTGGCACACTCCTGCAGATGTCGAAATGGCATCTGTCCTTTTCATATGTACATTTCCTACCCCAGTGAGTGATCACTTTTTTGTTCCTTTTTTCGTGTACTGGGAAGTAAATAGGAAAAAACTTGATTTTTATATCATTTCAAGATAAATTAAAAATAACTTAAAGATGATAGCTATTTCCACTAAACAACTGCGAACAAATTTTCCCTCTGTGATTGAACAATTAAAAAAAGGAGTGAGTTTTATGTTGATTCACAAAAGCGTTCCAGTTGCTGAAATTCGAAAACCTCAAACTATACATAATTTTGAAGAAGCCACTGATAAAAATATTGAAGAATCCTCCATGGTAGATGTTTCGGATGATTTTTTATCAAAAGAAGAATTGAATTATTATTTATCCCTAAATGAAAAAAGGTGATATTTTTCTAATAAATTTTGAACCATCATTTGGGTCAGAATATAAAAAAGTTCGTCCAGGACTTATTTTGCAGTCGAAAGAAATAGAATCAAAACTCATAACAGTTATGCCGATTTCTTCGAAAATTGAAAAGAATCATTTGGATGATATTTATATTAAAAAGGATGCATCAAATCGTCTTTTTTGTAATTCACTTCTAAAGGTGTCTCAAATCTCATCTTTTGATGTACATCGTTTTTTACATTTTGTGGGAACAATGGATAGTGAAATAATATCAGAAGTGGATGGATATTTGATAAAACATTTTGAGTTGATGGGTTTTTCCAAATAGTGAAAAAAGCCGACAGCGAATGCTGTCGGCTTTTTTACGATGTTGATTTGCCGCGTGGAGAAGAGGTTTCCAGTTCAGGTCTTTCTTTACGCGCCATTCTCCATTGTTATTTTGCCATGTTTTGTAACTCTATCTTGGACCAAAGTAGATCAAATACCTCTGAACCGTCTTCCTCCTGAAATAAATTCAGACTTCCTGACTCGAAAGATTTCAAATTGAATCCATTTTTTTAGTTTTCA
>CAZQFO010000112.1:0-6629 GCA_964592695.1 uncultured Candidatus Peribacteria bacterium | reverse complement strand
AACTCGAAATAGGTAACGGAAAAGTGCATCAGATAGCGGTTAAACCGATTATCGACACACTGTTCGTTCGTCTTGGTGGAGCCACAGGGATTCGAACCCTGGACCTCCTGCTTGCAAAGCAGATGCTCTAGCCAGCTGAGCTATGGCCCCTCGTTGGACATGACTCCATATCTCCGGTAAATTTCTATCGAAATTGACCTCCGATATTCCGTAATGTCCTCCTCTCGAAATTTGGCCTAATCGGACAAAATTTCGGGGTAAAGACATTCAATTTTCTTACATTCTTTATTTATTTAATCCCACAGTCCATCCTAGATATTTTACAATCAGATCTTCTAATCCGCCGAACATCCACATAAATGGAATGATGATCATTAGTAATCCAAGGAATTTTAAAAATGAATATGTTCTTCCTGGTCCCATGAATCTTTCTACAAATTCAAATTCTCCTGTTACATCGCCTACTTGTTTTGTGTAAACGATAATATAGAGCCCAAGTGCCATTATTAACCAGGGAATCATAATATATAAAGTTTCAAAAGAACACTAATGTGGATTCTAGTTGTGTGTTTTCTTTTGTCAAAAAAATGATGCACTTTTTTTAGAGTTCTCTTTTTTGCATGAATTTTATTTGAAAAAATATGTATTTCATGATATAATTATGCGATTAATTAAATAATGAAAAAAAATATTCTGAGTAAATTGTTTACTTTTTTCCAATCAAAGGTGTTGATGGTGGTTTTTTTAGTGTCTTTTGTTATGTTTTTTTCTGGTGATGCAAATGCTGTAATTCCTGTTCCTACGCAGAATTATGACTCAATAATGACAAATAATAGAATTAATGAATATGTAATGGAGATGAAGACCGAAAATGCTCTTCGGGGAATATTTTCTTTTCAGGGTCCTTTAGGAATAGCTAATATTGTATTTCTTTCTATTGGTGTTATGTGGTTGTTTATACTTGGTATTAAGTTTGCTTTAGCTCGAGGAGAAGAGGATAATATCACGAAATATAAACAACAATTTGGATGGATGGCATTGGGATTGGGAATTATTTCTATAGCAGAATATGCGGCTTATGAGATATTTGATCCAAGAATTATGTTTGAAAATGAAGCTGCTCAAGCGTACACAGGGAAAATATCACAAATTTTATCTTATTTTCAGATTCTTGTTTATGGGGTATGTATGGTGGTATGTATTATGTCTGGGTACAATATGGTTACCGGTGCTACTGAGGATGATACCATTGAAAATGAAAAGAGGTTTTTAAAGTCTTTTCTTTATGGAGTTGCTTTAGTGTTAATGGCTAATGTAATTGTTGATATCGTGTCGTTAGGAGGTGGGTTAACCACAGATGCGACTGGTTCAGCAGTGTCATTGACGCATGAGATTATAGGGATAGTGAATTTTGTGCTTACATTTTTAGCTGGAGCGGCGGTGTTTATGTTGATTCTTGCTTGTATTTATTATGTAATAAATATGGGAGATGAAGATTTATTGAATCGTGCAAAGAAAATTATAATTGGTTGTGTAATAGGTATTATAGTGACGCTTTCTAGTTATTTAATAATTGAATTTTTTGTGAGATGAAAAAAATATTTTTAGGATTAATGTTGTTTATTTTTTCTGTTGTTGGGACAGTAGGATTATCTAGTGCCCAACATCCAAGGACTGATGAACTTTTTAATTCTCAGTTTTTGGGAGAAGCTCCAAAATTAAATGATTATACCGCTCCGGATGTTACATCTCAGTTTTGTCATCTTATTGGAAGTGGTGGAGAGTTTCAGTTTTGTAGTTTAGTAGATACGATTTTAAACTATCTCAAAAAGATTTTAATACCTTCTTTGGTGTTAGTTCTTACTTGGGCAGGGATGGAGCTTTTTTTGGCGAGAGGACAAGAAGATGTATTGACTAACAAGAAAAACGAAGTGCTTGCAATAGCTGTTGGTTTTGGATTAATACTATTATCTGCAGTTTTAGTCGAAAGAGTATTATTTGGTACTAGTGGGGAAATATTGCGATTGGGAAATTCAGATGCTTTTGCTGCAAGAGGGGTAAGTGAAATTTGGGGAATAATTCATTATATTCTTACTTTTGTTGTTATTATTGCCATTGGTTTTATTATTTTTACTGTATTTCAATTAATATTTGGAGAGGGCGATGATGATGAAATTGCAGATCTGAAGAAACAGGTCATTTATGCTTGTTTAGGAATTGTGGTAATTGTAGTTTCAGGTTTTGTAATTGAATTTTTTGCAGCAAATCAAAAGATGATTAATTCTCCGACAGAGTTTGGGGCAATAATATCAACTTTTACTCGATGGACAAATATAGTTCTGAGTTTTGTAGGCATCCTTGCTGTGATTGCTTTGGTTTGGGGAGGGATTAGATTGGTAGCGAGTTTTGGAGATGAGGCAGCGATGGAGTCGGCAAAAAAAATTATGATTTATGCAGCTGTGGCGTTAGTTTTAGCATTTTCTGCTTATACGCTTATGAGGTTCTTTATTTTGCCGATGGGATGAGACGAGGGGGCGAGGTTACAAAAGGGGATAACAAGGTTGCGAGGGAACATGGGGATGAGGTTTATATTTGTAGTATTTTTCTTGATTTTTGATAAAATGTGGGGTGAAAAGTTAATCAAGGTTTAGAGATGAAAAAACTTCTTATTTGGCAGAAATCTATGGATCTGGTTATCGATATTTATAGGATAACAAGAAACTTTCCACCTGATGAAAGGTTTGGTCTTATCTCTCAAATGAGGAGAGCTGCTGTATCAATTCCATCAAATATTGCAGAGGGACATGGTAGAAAATCTGACAAAGATAAGTTGCACTTTTTGGCATATGCAAGAAGTTCATTATCTGAACTTGAAACTCAGTTAATCATTTCAGAAAGACTTGGTTATCTTGACGGAAAAGAATGCTTACATACAATCTCCGAGTTACATAAGATGATGTTTGTATTTGCAAATTCTGTAAAAGAGAGAATTAAAGAAGCAAAAAATGTGAAAATAAAATAGCAAAGAATGTTTGCTGACGAAATAAATCATCTTAAGCATTGTCTCCTTGTTACCTAATTCCTTGTAACCTATAAAAAAATGAACTTATTCTACGACCTTCCTTTGTCTGCTGATGATAATGTGTTTCATGCAGTTGTTGAGATTCCTAAAAATTCTCGTATTAAGTATGAGTTTAGTGAGAAATATAATGTAATTTTTGTTGATCGTGTATTTCGTACACCGGTTGCATATCCTCAAAATTATGGTTTTTTTCCTCAGACGTGGAACAAATATGATAATGATCCGATGGATGTGATTATTGTTTCTTCGGAGTCATTTGGGCCTGGGGTGGTGGTTCCTATTCGGATTATTGGGATTATTGAAGCTGATGATACGGGAGAGCTGGATCATAAAATAATTGCAGTGCCTGATGGGCATTCTGATTATGCTCACTGCGAGGATATCCAGGATCTGGATGCAGAGATTATAGCGAATCTCGAATGGTTTTTGGAGCATTACAAGGATCGTGAACCCGGAAAGGAATTAAAGGTGCTTCGGACGAAAGGGCATATAGAGGCAATGGATTTTTTGCGTGAGTGTGCTGAGGAGTTTGAGGCGAATCATAAGAAATGAGTGATGAATAATGATTTAAAAGAATCAATAGTCTTCCCCTTATAATTAATATAGTAGATGTGTTTCTCCTTCAATTTGATATTTAAATATTCCACCTTCTTTTTTGGCTGTGAATTGTAGCACATTTCCAGAGGTTTTTTCGTAAGTAAAATCAATAGATTTTACTTCATTCGGCAAATCAGAATAGTTTCCATTATAATCTTTGGGTTTTCCATTTATGCAAATTTTTAAGTCAGCAGAATCCATAATTTCGATACAAGTAATAACATCGTAAAAAGGAGCTTTTATTTCAATGTTTGTTTGTTCCAGAAGTGCATCAAGTGCAACTCGTCCTTCTGTCAAATCTATTAATGGAGTTTTTCCATCTTTTGATGCTACTGCATTTTTTGTAAGTTTTATTTCTTCTGACTCATATCCATCATCATCAACTAAATCAGCAGTAGGTTCTAATGTATCTCTATCTCTTTGTATTGTATTAGGATCATTTCTTGTTATAGTGGTGTTAGGTGTATTATTTGCACCTTCCTCATCAGCAAAAATGAAACCATTCTTATTAAATCCTGTGATACAAACTTCCTTATTATTGTCTTTTGTAAAAAATTTTTTCTTACCATTTTCCGCTTTAAATAAAACTTGATTGAGTGATCCATCTGAAAATCTAATCGCAAAATATCTCCATTCATGTTCACCTTTTTGCATAAGATTATAATCACTTGGAAAAAAAGAAGCATCTATAATAATATTGTTTGGAATTAGTTCCCCTCTTTTTCCTCTAATTATATTTGCATATTCAAGTCCCCTGAAAAATTGAGAAATGTATAAATTTTTTTTATCGGATTTAAGTATTGCAGAAAAGGCTTTTCTTTGAGGACTTGTTGATAATTTCGATCCTTTTTTGAGAGACAATTCCTGAATCATTCCTTCTTCTGTTAGGGTGATTTTTTCTATATTATTGTTTCCCAGGCAAATTAAATAACTATTTAATACAGGAGATACATCAATTGATTGTTCATTAAATTCAAATTTTACTTTTTCATGGACATTTTCTTGAGGTGTCCAAAGATTATTATAGTCTGGTTTATTTGTATCGGCTATGTTATTTCCATTTCTTTTAAATCCTTTTATAGGTTCATTATTTGGTTTTTTCCATTCACAAGAAAAAGTATTAAATTTATAAATTCTATTTTTATTATTTCCTTCTCTTTCTAAGACGATATCTTTTCCCCATGGAATATTACCGCCAAATGCAAAAGATTTTCCATTTCCCATTTGTGTTAGTAATGATTTTTCTTTGAGTTTGAATACATTTGGATCTTCAGTTTCGTTTGAATCAAAACTTGTATTAGTATCACTAGCGTCAGGTTTATCTGAATTTTTTGAAGGGTCTTCGATATGTGTAATTTCTTTGTTATTTATGAGTATGTTTCCATCTGTATTTATTTCCACACTTTTTATTTTCTTTATTTCATTATCTGAAAATTTTGTATCTATTAAAGATTTCAGAATTATCTGCATGGCTTTTATTTCATCATCTGTTTCAATTCTTTCCCTCGATTTGATTGTTAATTTTTTGATTTTTTTATTCTGAATATTTAGGGTGTTTTTGTTCACTTTTGGGAGTAGTAGTTCCAGACTTTCTTTAATTTCTTGAGATTCTACTTCAGCATTTTTTTGGTTAGTTATTTGAAGAAAGTGAGCTTCTGGATCTTCCTCGTCAGGTACGGTTTCTGGTTTTACAGGTTGAGAAGAAGGTCTATTATCACCTTTTTCTCTAACAGTAGCATCTACATTATTTTGAGTTTTAGTTGCTACATTTTCCACTATTTCCATATCCACTAATTTCTTACTCCCCTCTTCTTTTAGTGTGTTCATATTCAATTTTTTTGGTTGGCCTGTCTTTCCGTCTTCAATAGAGTTATTTGTCTGAAGTTCCATAAAGGACATCGCTTCGTCTGCAAATCTGGAAGCCATGTCACCATCTCCGTCTAGAGTTACAAATCCTTGTATTTCCCCATTTATCACAATTGGCCACATGGCCTTGATCTTGCTCGGAACATAGGTGAGTGTTTTTACTGATCCATCTGTTTTTTTTACACAGATTTGATCGGCTCCTGAGCTGTGTTTTTTGAATACATAACGCTCATTATTAAGCCAGTTTTTTAATTCTGATGAAATACCATCAATTGAATCTATCTTGTAGGTTCCGTCATTTTCAGGATTATTTAGTTTGTCTTCTTTGTTTTCAAGAGCGTTTGTGTTTCCTTCTTTTGAATAAGCATTGTCAAATAATGATGCAACAGTGGTTCTGTATTCATTTGAATTGATACTGGCTCCAGTATCTGGTTTATCGGGAAGAAAATATCGTAATTTTTCTACAGCATTTTTTGATCTTTTGGTTCTCTCATCCTGACTACTAGTTGGATACATTTGTTCATATCTTGTTTGGATTAGTCTTAGTGCATCCTCTTCAAGTTTTTCAATGGTTAATCTGTATCTAATTGTTTCTCTTTGTTGTGCTTTGTCCGAATCTAATTGATCTTGCAATAGGTCTGCTTGATGATTATTTTCAGTGGAATCTGAGGTTTCATTTCTTAGACGATTAATTTCTGCTTCTCTGGCTGAATAATCTTCCGTATTGTTTGCGTCTAGCATTTCGTTGTTGATGTTTGGCACATCAAATTGAACATTTTCAAGTGGTATTGATTCAAATTGAGATATGGGCTCCTCTACTGAATCCATAAAGATGAAATTTCTTCTAAAGGATTCCAAAACAATGAATTGGGAATGTTGCGAAAAAATGAGCATGTGTTGTAGTGGTTATGGTGTAGGAGTTGTATATATTAAAAAAATGCATATGTCAAGTTGTTTAATAGTGATCACTCTCACTGGGGTGATAAATGTATATATGAAAAGAGTAGATTCGATTTCGACATCTGCAAGCCCGATATCTTTCGATTTTTTATAAATCTATCTGATGCAAGTCTATGCGAACTTG
>CAZQFO010000111.1:0-6633 GCA_964592695.1 uncultured Candidatus Peribacteria bacterium | reverse complement strand
TCTGTGAGCAAGGTGACAAGTCTTGGTGTGCCTCAATAAATTTGGAAGATCCGTTCAAACTATTATGACTAAACTAAAATCACTCAATCCTCCTATTTCTTGGGAAAGAATCAAAGATGACTCCGAACCCCATCTTCTGAAATTTCAGGGTGTTAATGGGGATGAATTTATCTCTGAAATTGAAACGGATTTATCAGCCGAAAAACCTATGGTTTACGTCCGAATCAAAAGTACAAAATCACTTTGTGCGAATGAATATGTTTTTGATGTGAATTCTCTTTTTGTTATGGGGCATGAGTTTAAGACCGTTGCGAAGGTGGTGAGGGGTGAGTGGGAGGACTATTGGAAGAATCAGTAGTCTCTATGGCTTTAATATTTCAATCTTTCTTATTAACCGATGCCCATAAAATCCGTCTAGTTTTAGTGCCTCAGGTAAAGCCACCCATTTAATTTCATTAACCTCAGCTTCTTGCCGATTTATTACCGTATCTAAAGGGGTTTCAAATAAAAAACGAACATCATAATGCAGATGCTCAGGTTCATCTCCTTTTTGGGGATAACTGTGAATATCAATATCGAATATATTATTTAAAAATAAATTTGCTTCTTTTATCCCTGATTCTTCAACAAGTTCTCTTTTGGCTACATTCAAAGTATCAGAATCATTATCACTATGCCCACCAAATTGCATCCAAAATCCTAGTTTTTTGTGATGCATAAGTAATATATGAGTTTTTTCAGGATTGATTACCACGGCAGAACCAGTTACGTGTCCAGACAAACAATCTCTAGCAAAACAGTTTGGATAAATTTTTACAAAATCAAATAAATGACGTTTTAGAACTTCATCTATAGGCTCTGTAATTTTATAGGTTTCTAGTAGCGTCAATAATTGATTTCTATGCATTTTTTAAATAAATTATTTTTCAAAAGGATTTAAACCTTGCTTCCGTAAATTGGTAATGGGAAGAAATACAGATTCAGGAATGTCATCCCATGCAAACCATTCCCATTTTTCGCATTTTTCAGGTTCTCGTGTTTCTACATTTCCACTTAAATAGTCTCCAATCATGAAGACTGTCACATAATGCTTTTTCTCTTTTTCAAAAATATCATTAGTAGCAAGTCCAGATTTAAGATTTTTAATTTCTAAGCCTGTTTCTTCCTGTGTTTCCCTTTTCGCACATTCTTCAAAGGATTCTCCATACTCCAAATGCCCCCCAGGAAATCCCCAACAACCTTCTCCATGAGAATTTTTTCGTTTTCCGAGCAGGACTTTATTATCTTTTCGGATAATTACAGCAAGACCGACTAGTGGACGTTTATTCATTTTTCAATTTACAATTTACAAATTTTGAGAAAAACGGTTAAGCCAAAACCCAAGGAATTTCTGACAACAAAACAACCAAAAGCACTTCTGGATTAAAAAATTCCGCCACTAATAAAATAGAAAGCCCATTATTCATATTTCCAAACATTAGCGAATTTGTGAGCCTTTCTTTTGTGTTTTTAGTAGGCAAAAAATATCCGATGAAATATAGAACGAAGAACAATATAAAAAGTCCTACAAGAGCCTGAAAAGCAAAAGGACTAAAAAGGCTTTGTTCAAGAGCAACTTGATTACCTGCAATTAGAATTGCGAGAAAAACAGACATACAAACAACACCAAGAATCCCTGATTGCTTTTTTAAGTTTTCTGCAATTGAAGGTATCCATTTTCGACAAAAATAAGCTGACAATGCAGGAATGAATACCATTTTGCTGAGAAATAGAATCATCATGCTCATTGATATTTCTGCTGTTACTCCAAAACACCATTTCAATAGCAAAGGAGCAGTAAATGGAACTAAAAAAGAGGTAAATACAACAAATACAGTAACCCATAAGACTTTTAGTCTCAGAAGACCTGCTAATAGTGGACAAAGCATAGCAGAGGATATTGCAAGCAAAATAAACACCCCCAACCTCAAGTCTTCATTTATCCCGTTGGATAAGGCGAAAAAAGCCAATGGTAGAATGACCAAGTATGAAAGTATTAACATTCCCATTTTCAGCTTATTCTCTTTTAAGTGCGTAACTTCTGAAAAATCCAATTTTAAAAATCCTAAAAACAAGGCAAACATCATCAGTTCATCTCCAAAATCTTTTATTGGGAGGAAAAATTGTGGCACTAAAAATCCCAATATCCCAAACACCAGAAGTACTAAGCCGAAATTATTTTCAATTGTTTTAATCATTTTATATGGGATTTAATTTTTGTTTGCTCTTTACAAAAAAGGGCTAGTGAACCAAGTATTAAAAAAGCCCCTATTATTTTTTGTGAAGATAGGGGGTGAGAAAAAAACATAAATCCTGCAAATAGAACTAATACTGGTTGTAATAAAAGAAATATACTGAGTTTAGAGAGTTCTAAATATTTGTGTGCTTGGAAAAACAACATTTTATGCAAAAGAAGACCGCATATTTGTGCCACTGTTAAAACTCCAAATGCTACAAGGGGAATGGTGGCAAATTTTCCGCTTATGACCAAATAAACTCCAATAAAAATAATTATAATAATTCCTCTTAGAAAAGAGAAAGCTATAGTGTCCATTTCTCTTCCATGTTTTTTTATAAAGAAACTCTGAAGAGCATAAAGAAAATTGGATGAGAGTGCTGCAACTATAGCAATTTTTGTAATTTCTCCCTCAATAGAACAAATTAAAAAGAATCCAAAAACAGAAGTTATTGCTAAAAAAGCTTCTTTCATTGATATTTTTTCATTTAGAAAAAATATCCCCAACAGAAAAGCCCATAGTAATTTAGACTCAAAAAGTAATGCTATTACCCCAGAATTGGATTCCGATATAGCCAAAAAGGATAAAACTAGTCCAACAGATGTTAACGTGGCAACCAATATAAGTAACTTTCTGTCATATAGGACTGTTTTATTAATGCTATTACGATATTTAGAATTAAAAATAAAAAATGGGCTGGAGGCAATTATTGCTCCAATGCTACCCCAAAAAACAGCATTAGCAGGAAGCAAATTAAAATTTTTAAATGAATATTCGACAAGCAAATAAAAAATAGTTCCTGCAAAAAAAGCTCCCAGTATTAGTAAATAGCCCTTGTTTAATGATTTCATAGCAGAATAGAAAATATATAAATCAGAAATCTAAAGAATAAGAAACCCTCGTAACACCCTTCTTCGATTTAATTTTCCGAATCGTAATACGTCCGATTTCTTTAGCACTATTGATGTACGTCCCCCCACATCCACAACCTTCATTGCCCTCAAAATTCACCACCTGCACAGACTTTCCTTGGGTGTAATTAAGTAGTACACAAAAGGCTTTAAGGGCGACAGATAAGGGCTCTAATCTGTTTTGTTTAATGAGAGATTTCTGAGAAATAAACCTTTGAAATTGTTTCAAACTCCGATTAAGCAAACCCTGTTTACCCTTATTATTAAGCCATTTCTTTGTTTTTGCAAAGGTTTTTTTGGGCTTTCGTGATTTGTTCCTATAAGCGGGCTGTGGTGATTTGATGTATACTATTCAATTGCTCCCTAGTCCCAGCCAGAAGAAGATTTCCATCAACTTCATTGTTATAGACCCGTGGAATTAAATCGTCTATTACTTCCTTGCGATTTTTGGGCTTGTGCTTTTCGTTACTCATTTCAGAATAATAAATTGCACGAAGTAAGCATTAACGCAAATGCTTTGTCAATAAGGCTTAATGAAGATTTAATTAAATCAGTCCTTTTGTTGTACTTTTTGCTTGTCCATCAAGTACTGAAGCCCCATTTTCCTTTCTTCAGGGTCTTTTATCGCAAGGACTCTTGCAAGGTCAGGGTCTCCTCCGTCTTGAATATAAGACCCATCTCCAATAACCCCTTTTCCACTGATGATTTTTGGGGAATTATCAAACATAATATTTTCTAACGGCTCATCCAAAACTTCAGAAAAATTTTCTAAATCTTCAATTTTCATCCTATTCAACATTCGATTGACCGCCTGAACTTTATTTGAATCTTCACCCTCTATTCCTAACTCCTCAGCCAATTTTACTTTGGTGAGTTTTTTGGATTTCATCAAAGCTTTTATCCTAGCTTCTATTAGTTTTTTTGAGGGAGAATTCATAATTTCAGAATTTAACTTCCCTCTTTTTATACCTATGAGCTAAATAAAGTCAAAAAAATCGACTATTTTTTATTAAAAATGATAAAATTATTCAAAATACATAAAAAAAATTTGACTTCTTATTTAAAATCAATAAAAATCCGAGTAAATACCGATAAATTAACCCATTAAGCTAAATTTATTATGAATTCCGAAAACACAAAAAGCCTTCGAAAAATTATTTCATTTCTTCGTGACGCACAAAAGTCCACCCGACACCATAAGGGCTATCTAAAAACAAGAGAAGCCAAAGAGCTGGGAATCAAACGTGAAAACCTCAACTACCTGCTCGAAGTATGCGAAGCGATTGCAAGCAAAGAATGGGCAAACTTATTCCTTTCCTCTGTATCCACACAAGAAAAATGAACATCCCTCTCATACTCATCAACCTAATTTCGTATCCTCCCAAAATTCCAATGTAAATCCTAAAAATCCAATTTCTTCATCCAGTGTTTATGCAGTTTCCCGCATTTCATGTGAAGGCGTTACACTGAAATTTTGGGAGGATACCTAATTTCCATCTACTGCCTCGCAATAGGAAGTGTTCACCTATGGACTTCAGCCAACACAAACATCCATAAGGCGAAATGGGAAACACACTTCCTCTTGGCGGTTATCCATTTCATAGGATTCTTCACCGTCACTTCATTGTTTTTCTAACCATGCAAACCATCTCAACGGACAACGAACTACGGCAAAATCCAATCCTCTGTGCAAGGCTTCAGGAATTAGCGTCTATGGAATCGGAAGCAATACAAGAAATGTATTACGAATTATCCGATGACCACTACGAGTAAATAATTTTATTACCAATATGACCAACACTGCAACTTCGGCAACGGCTCTCGTCCAGTTCAAGAAAGACCTGAATGGCTACGAGAAAAACATCACCAATTTGCTACACCAAGCAAATATCACCCCACTGCAATTCATGACGGTTGTGGTGAACAGCATTCAGGAAAATCCAAAACTCCTTGAATGCGACAGAAACAGCGTCATGGGGGCGATACTCGCTAGTGCGGAATTGGGATTACTCCCGACCAAAAGCATGGGAGAGTCCTACATTTTGCCGTACTACGATGGAAAAACGAAAGCTTACAAAGCCCAACTCCAAATCGGGTATCAGGGATTTCAGACGCTCATGTATCGAAATGGAGGAATAAAGGGAATGTGGGCTAAAATTGTACGAGAGAATGACGAATTCTTTCATGAATTGGGAACAGAGCCAAAGCTAACCCACCGACCACCCATAAAGGACAGGGGAAAACCAATCGGGGCTTATGCCGTAGCGGTTATCAATGGACACAGAGTTTTTAAATTCATGCTCGAAGAAGACATCATGAAAATCAAAGCCATGTCACAAGCAGGAGATAAGCCATTTTCCCCGTGGAACTCAAAAAACGACCCTGAAATGTGGATGTGGAAAAAGACGTGTATCAAACAACTTTCCAAAACGCTCCCGAAATCAGAGAGCCTTACGAAAGGTGTTTACTTCGATAATGTTTGTGAAACAGGAGGTTACATGCACGTAGATGAGGAAACAAAGGAAGTAGGAGTTCAAGAGTCCGATATTTTTAAGGAAACTCAGAAGCTCGAATCTCCAAAAGAAGCGTACGTCACTTTTGAAGATGACAAAGCTATCTTTGAAAAACACCTGAAAGACGGAAAAACAGGCACGGAAATCCTAGAAATGATTTCCAAGAAATTTGATGTGGATGAAGAAACAAAAATCAAAATCGAAGGCATGACCCTCAAAAATTTTGATTCTTTATTTCCTAACCCCACCACCAATGACACCCCGAAGAAAAAAAGAGCCAGTAATTAAACAGTACTGGGAAATCATTGAACGGGATGAAACTGACCGAGAAGACGGGCTTCTCCTGTGCGATGTGTGCAAAAAAGAAGACACGCTTCAAATCTACGTCCATGACATAGATGGACGCAAAACCCCACTCAAAGAACGATGTTCTGACGGTTGCTATGTCCACACCTACTAACCTAACCTTTTACTACCGTTGAGTATCAATTCCGAAAACTCAACGAATGGATTAGAATGAGACTCAGGTGTATGAAATTTAAACGGATCAGTAGAAACGATAATCAAAAACTACGTAACAAACATCTTACGAAACTCGGTCTTGTCTCTCTTTGATTCATGAAAGTTGATCGCTTCCCTCGCGGGCAATGCACGAGGAGCCGCCCAGTGCGAGAAAGACGCATGCTGGATAATATAGGGAATCGACCCTATTGCGGCAACGGGGGGCGAGTGGTATAATCCTCTCGCCTACCCACTATTTACTGAATATTATTCAAAACAGTTATTTCAAAAAGAAAGGATATGAAAATCAGATATGGCAGAGAGAAAATTGTCCAAAATTAATCGAATCTGATAAGTTTTTATGTCAGAAAATCGAAGTATCCTCCCAAAATTCCAATGTAAATCCTAAAAATCCAATTTTTTCATCCAGTG
>CAZQFO010000110.1:0-6709 GCA_964592695.1 uncultured Candidatus Peribacteria bacterium | reverse complement strand
CATTTTTTTCAATACCACCTTCTCCCTCAACATCTCAAAAAACACCGGAATCACAAGCAAGGTCATCGCAATCGAAGTAATCAACCCTCCTACTACCACCACAGCCAATGGCTTCTGCACCTCCGCACCTACTCCAGTCGAAACCAGCATCGGCAACAAACCTATCACAGAAGTAAAAGCCGTCATGAGAACCGGACGCAATCTCGCTATAGCCCCTTTTACAATAGCATCATGCAAATGCACTTTCGTAATGTTATCATACTTTTTGACACATTCCTTCAGAGAATTTTCCAAATATAAAACCACTACAACACCAGTCTCTACCGCATTTCCAAATAATGCAATAAACCCCACCCACACAGCCACTGAAAAATTAAAGTTAGCCAACCACAAAGCCACAACTCCTCCAATCAGACTTAACGGAATCGCTAACATTACGATTGCCACCAAACCAAAGTCTTTGTAAGCAAGAAAAAGCATTAAAAAGATGAGAATAATAACGCTCGGCACAACCCAACTAAGCCTCTGTTTAGCTCGAATTTGATTCTTATACTGCCCATCAAATTCCACCCAGTACCCTGGAAGTAATTCCAAATTCTCATCCAAATAAACCTTCGCTTCATCAATAAACGATATCAAATCTCGACCATTTACATTGAGCTGTGTAGCACCTCTTAACTTTCCATTTTCACTAATCAAAGAGGCCACTCCATCCTCCATACTAATAGAAGCAACAACAGAAAGCGGTATCTTATCCCCATTATTCCCATTAAGAGTCAAACCTTTTACGTCGGCAATATCTTCTCGAAATGGTCGCATATATTTAACTTCAATTCCATATTTTTCTCGACCTTCAATCGTCATCGCAATTACTTTTCCCCCTGTTCCAATTTCCACAAGATCCAAAGCATCCTTTTTAGAAACTCCATACAACGCAAGTTTTGATTCATCCAGATCAATATTGAGATATTTGAGCCCTGAAGTTCGAATCGCCACAACTCCTGTTGCACCAGGAACATTCAGCATAAGTTGCTCCACTTCGATTGCCAATTTCTCCAGTTTTTTTGCATCATCTCCAAATATCTTTATCCCTACCTGAGACCTGATTCCAGTTGAGACCATATCAATCCGTCCAATAATCGGTTGCGTAAATCCGTTCCAAAGATTTGGCATATTCACTTTGGCATTCATTTCGGCTATCAAAAGCTCCTTAGTCATTCCATCTCTCCACTCAGATTTTGGTCTCAACGTTATAAATGTTTCCAACATCGCCAAAGGAGCAGGATCGGTAGCCGTATCTGCACGTCCGGATTTCCCAACTACATTTTCCACTTCCGGAATTTCAGCAAAGATTCTATTCGTCTCAATTAGCAGTTCTCTTGCTTTTCGCTCAGACACATCTGGAACCGTCATTGGCATATACATAATGGCACTTTCATCCAGAGGCGGCATAAACTCTGATCCGATTTGAGAGCCAAGTCCAATAGTCAAACTGATAAAAACGCCCACAACAATAAACACTTTCTTTCGCGCCTTGAGAGTCTTTTTCAAAAGTGGCTCATACCAATTCTGCAGAGTTCGCACTATCGGAATTTCATGATCAGCTTTCAGGTCTCCCTTTAGTAGATACAAACAAAATGTTGGCACAAAAAACAAGGAAGCCACCAACGCTCCCATCATCGCAAATATGTTTGTAAAAGCGAGTGGTTGAAACAGCTTCCCTTCCATTCCTTCCAGAGCAAAGATCGGTACAAACGATATACAGATAATGAAGATTGCAAAAACTATTGGAGATCCGACCTCTTTTGTGGATTTCAGAATGATTTTTAATCTTTCATGTAGGAGTTCAAAATTTTGAACCTCTACACCAGTTTTTTTTAATAATTTCTGATACACATTCTCCGTCACCACAATAATACTATCCACCATAGTCCCTATCGCAATCGCAATCCCCCCCAGACTCATGATATTAGATGGAATTTTGAAAACATACATAGCAAGGAACGTCATCAGTACACCAAATATCAATGCCACTCCAGTAATTATTGTTGCTCCACGATGAAGCAAAAATAACCACAGTACAACTGCAGTAATAATGAGCATTTGAAAAAGAATATCTCGAAGAGTCTTGATTGAATCTTTGATCAAAGTAGTTCTATCATAAAAAGGTTTAATCGTAATCCCTTCTGGCAAGGATTTTTCTACCTCTGCAATACGTTCTTTTACCGCATCAATCACTTCCAAAGGATTTTCTCCATACCGCATCACCACTATGCCACCGACTTTTTCTTCCTTTCCATCAGCAAGAATTCCACGTCGAAAATTTCCTCCTATCCGAACCGTTCCCACATCATCCAAAGTCAAAACCGTTCCATCAGTTCTCTTGCCTAAAACAACTTTTCGTAATTCTTCCGGATCCTCAAAAAATCCTATTCCCTGAACAGCAATCTCTCGTTCTCCGTATTCGAGGACTTTTCCTGATACATTGTTATTTGAGCCTCGAATAACTTGCACCACCTGAGATAATTTAAATCCGTATTGATCAAGTTTGATTGGATTCAGTATTACCTGATAATTCTTCACATACCCGCCGATAGAAGCGACTTCTGCAACGCCTGACACAGATTGTAGTGCATAACGAACATTATAATCCTGAAGTGTGCGGAGCTCTGTCAGACTGTAATTTCTGCTCAGGCGAAACGTTGCCATTTCGCCTTCAGTTGATAAATTATTTTTATTTAATTTTGAATTTTGCTTTTTGCTCTTTGAATTTTCCAAAGTGTACATATATATGTGTCCCACTCCCGTCGCATCCGGACCCAGAACTGGTCGTACACCATTTGGTAATTGATTTCGAATCATATTTAACCGTTCAGTAACACGATCTCTAGCGAAATAAATATCTACATCATCTTCAAAAATCACAGTCACCATGGATACTCCAAGCATAGAAGTACTACGCACAGTCTTCACATCTGGCAATCCTTGCATTCCAACTGTTAGAGGGTAGGTAATCTGATCCTCAATATTTTTTGGAGTTTGTCCAGACCAATTGGTCATGACGATGACCTGGTTTTCTGAGAGATCTGGAATGGCGTCAACTGGAGTTTGGAATAAAGCGAAGATACCAAGTCCAGTAAGTACCACAAAACTGACCGCTGTAAGGAAACGGTTTTTTAGGGCGAGGATGATAAGATGGGAGATCATGGTTGATTTTTTTAGTTGAAAGTATACATTATACTAAAGTTGGAATTAACGATATTAGATATGATTACTTTTAAATTGGAAAAAGACGGTAACGAGTTTCATGCATTTTGTCCGGAATTGCCAGGATGTCATACGCATGGAAGGACTCCAGCAGAAGCCATGGAAAATCTGAAAGATGCAGCATATCTATATTTTCAAACATTGATGGAAGAATCTCTTATTAAGCAATCCCTTCAATTTGTCACATAAAGCCAAAAGAACTAATAAAATTGCTAGAAAACGCTGATTTCATATTTGCTCGTCAGTCTGGAAGTCATGCAATTTTTAAGAAACCTGGGCATAAAATAATTGTAGTTCCGATTCACAATAGAGATATTCCAGGCGGAACATTGCATGGGATAATGAAGGATGCAGAGTTGGAATGAGTGGTTTTTGGAGATAACAAGAAAATAGTTATTATCGCTATTTGTGAATTTCTGTGATACAATAATCTGATCTAAAAAATTAAAATACCATGGAACGCAAACCCATTCCGCAAAAAAGAATTGAAGAAATTGCATCCCAAGTAGTTGCAAATACTGCTAAGCTAACTAAATCCATAGTCTCCAGAACAATCTTACATACTGAAAAATCCTGTGAACTAAACATTCCTGAACTCATTTATGATCTTGAAGAAGAAATTAAAAATCGACAATTATTTGAAAAGTGGGATTACTTTTCAGTTATTTTATTTGGATCTAGATTAAGAGGTGATTTTAAAAAAGATTCTGATTTTGACATTTTAGTTATAGTAGACTTAAATGAAGAAGGAAAACCTACTGAGAACGAAACTGATATTTTTGAAAAAGGTGACAAATTTTGCAAAGAGTTCTTTGGAGATATTTTTAGAAATGCATTAGTCAGACAAGGATTCTCTGAACCTATAAAAATTGATAAACATATTTTAGCTGCTTTTTCAATTGGGAACATGGTCTCATCTAGAGGTCAGATCTTTTCAAATTCACATAATAAATCTCACGTAGAAATCCCATTAATCGATCCTGATAATCGTTATCAAAAATTTGAATTTACTTTGGGAGGAAAAAGAAAGAAATCTTAATTATCTGTAATTATTTCAAAATTCAACGAAGTATATTCCCAATCTTTGGGAAGTTTATGTTTGATATGATTTAACAGAATATAATCCATATGTTTTTCATAATCGTGTTGGTTGCGAATTACGTGATCTCGAAATGAATGTTGCCATTGGAATTTGGGGAACATTAATTGTTTAGCAAGTGAGTACTTTGAAATAATTTTTTCGTTCCATACCTTTATTTGAGTTACTAACTGAAGGCGAACCGGCGCCGTTTCGCCTTCAATGGGATTTATCCCCAGAATCTTATTGGCATCACGAGAAAAATTTTCTTTAAAAAATTTCATCACCTTCGAAATATCAAACTCATCACACGGTTTCAAAACCATATGAAAGTGATCATACAAAAGGCAAAATCCATATAATTCAAATCTTTTTAATTCCCTACACAATTTCAATTCTTCTATCCACAATTTGCAAAATATTTCTTCCCGAAAATACGGAAAATTTCCATGTGTTTTACTGGTTATAAAATACATATAACCGGATTCAATGAATCGTTTCTGAGAATTACGATGTTCCATCATATAATAACGTAAATGTTTTGATCGATTTTTAAAAGAGCATTTTTATTTGAAGGCGATGATCCATATCATCGCCGATTACAATGGTTGTTGTGTCTCCTACAAGTACACCATCTTCAATTGATAAAATTAATTTGTTTTCATAAACAACCTCACACTAGGATTAACCACCACATTCGATTCCAAACTCAACCCATCCGAAACCACATCAGAATACTCCCCATCTTCCGCTAACATCTGTACCTCAATTTTTTGGTATTCATCATCATCTTTCACAAATACAAAATTCTTATTTCTTCGTTTTTTGATACTAGAGGAGGGGATTTCATAAACATGATTTTTCATATCCTCAATATAAACATAAACGTTGCTATTGTGGGGAAGGATAATATTATCATTAAATATAGCATGAACCATTACTGTATTAGTATCCAGGTTGATTTGAGAACTTTTCCTATTTATTGTTGCTTGTACATTTTTTGAAACACCATAAACGGACGTCTCTACAGAGATTTGACTACCTACATTTATCGACCCAATAAATTCTTCCGGCACCCCAAATTCTATTTCTAACTTTGCTACCTCACCAAGAGAGGTATCCACTTCCATAACTTCAAAAAGAGCTTTTGAAGACATCGCCATATGACCTACTTCTGCAAATTTAGTAGAAATTTTTCCAGTAAATGGAGAGGGGATCTGAACATGTCCGTCTCTGATCAATGCATTTTGATATGCAGCTTGTACTACCTCTACTTTATTATAAGCCAGATCAATAGATTTTTTTGCTCGTGATTCAGTAAGGGAAAAATTTCTACGAGCAGTATCTAATTCTCTTTCTAACTGATCTACCGTAAGCAGCGTATCATCGATCATTTCTTGAGCTTTTAGGATTTTGTTTTGGAGGCCTTGAATCTCTTTTGTGTGTTTTTCAATGAGCAATGCCCCATGCTCCCTACTTTCATTCACATCCCGATAAAGAATTTCTGTCTCATTAAGCAGCTCTTCTACCTGATCAAGAAATCCATAAAGCTGCCCCTGTTTTTCTAACTCTTCCAACTCGCTGAACCTTTCTTTTGCTCGATCTGTTTCTTGGAAAAGATCAAACACTTTATTCTCTTGTAATTGGTTGTTAAAATTTCCTCTGATACTATTTACGGTTCGAGAAGCACTACTATCACCAAATATCATCCTTTCTATGTTTCGCAGAACCTGAAGACCAATCGTCGCTGCTTGATCATAATGCTGCACAATCTGAGAACGAGTGAGACGTCCTCTACTGATAAAGTTATCAAGAGAGGTCTGTGTTTGGATAAGTTTTTTTTCAGCTAATTTTACCGACTCTTCAGCTACGATGTTGGTATTTTTTAATTCTCTCTGAACACTTTGTAGTTGAACTTTCGCTTTTGAAATCTGACTGACGCTCTCTCCCGCAACACCCGGAGGAAAAAGGTAAGCAATTGTCTGTCCAGCTTTAACCGTATCTCCTATGTCGACCAAAATATCCTTGATAATCCCTTCACGCCTCGGATGAATCATTGCAAAATTATTGGACCTCACTCGACCAATAAGTTTCTGAACTGAAAAACTCTTAGAAATTTTTGGATGAATAGTATTATAAGCTATTTCATTTTCTTTATAAGAACGAGGGGATTGGTTGCCATTTTTCAATAAAAAAAAGCTCAATCCAATGATAACTACTACATAAATAATAATTTCCAAAGGCCTAATTGGATTTCGTTTTAAATAATCTTTTATCATGAAACAGTATTTAGTATATAAGTATATAGTAGTAATTACTCCAATGACGTACCAGTAAAAAAAACTAAAGTTGTAGTTTTTGCGA
>CAZQFO010000109.1:1109-6752 GCA_964592695.1 uncultured Candidatus Peribacteria bacterium | reverse complement strand
ACGCCTTTTTGGCTTTCTGATCAACTTAATTGATGTTTTGGTATTGGAAGATCCGGTGTAAGCCCAATAAACCCAATAAAAGATTGACAAAGACAATAAAATAGCACATAAATACTTTGTTCTTTTAAAATTCGATCAAGAGTAGGCATCTTTCTGTTTTTGGAACAAACTGACTAGTTGAAAT
Organism: uncultured Candidatus Peribacteria bacterium; assembly: GCA_964592695.1. Lineage (GTDB taxonomy): Bacteria > Patescibacteriota > Gracilibacteria > UBA4473 > UBA4473 > CAZQFO01. Next base: position 6,568 of record CAZQFO010000109.1, on the reverse strand, counting down.
CACGAAAATCGTCGTTTTCAGCTTCATCTACAAAACCAGATGTCCTGCCTACTCAAATGAGCTGCCAAATGTGGTGATGATATGATTTTCATCAGCAAATTTGGCAGCTTCATTCACCCGTAGCACAATGGAGGAATTCCATGATCAGATTCTTCAACTCCACCTTGTTTGCATCGGCTTTCTTTTTAACCATCTTCATCAGTGTCCTTACCATCGGATTCAATGGAGGACGGTGGATCAAAGAGTATCAAATCGCAATGGCTCTCAAACAGAGAGATTACACCACATTGCAAACCCTATACGGAGCCACTCTCAACAAAAGAATTGCCGAACACGTATTTCAGAACAGAATCAAGTCGAAAGAGGAAGCCATGACCCTTATGGATTTGTTGGTGTACGCAGATGGTATTGATCTGGCCCAATATGTCATCTGCATACACGCATTCAATCATTTTGGTCGAAAAGATGTATTGGATGTGGTGGGTTTTGCAAAGAGGTTTCAAAAGCTCTCCATGAGTCTGGGATTTCTCAAATCCTACGGAGAAAAACATGGAATGTCGTACGTGAGACACGGTATTTAAAAAAGCAGGACAGTGGCATATCGCCACAGGTTAGCGGGCACCTCAGCCCGCACTTTTTTGTGCGTCCGTCATGGGGAACACCTAGTTGTATCGGAAAATAGAAAAATGATTTTTTCTCCAGTTATTATTTTCATTTCTTTCATTATTACTTGTCACGTCGTAGTGCAACGAAGATGGATCATTTTTTAATTCCGCGTAGCGGTCATGTTCTTTTGCTTTGTTTCAAATACTTTCCATGAATTTCCAACACGGATTCAAACATTCGATATAAAAAGAATTTTTTCTTTTTACGTAAATAAAAATAAGCGGAAATAGATACGGTCAAAGCCCCAATAGTATCCACGATTAAATCTTCCATAGTATCATTTAGTCCATTTTTTTGCATGTTCATATCGAAATAATAATCCACTCCATACTCAAATATTTCCCAAATGACACCAATAGAAAGGGCAAACGAAAAAGAGAATAAGGCTATAAAAAAAGGACTCATATTGAATTTTACCTTATCGTCCTTATTTAACACATAAGTTAATAAAAAACCAACCCCTCCAATAAGGATTCCTGAGATTCCATGCAGGAGGATATCCCACCACCAAAATTTGTCATAAAAACCACCCGCTTCACCAAGAATCAAAGCCGCAAATATAAAGGTGAGATTTATAAAATAAAACCCAAGAGGAACAAAAACCTCAAAGTGCTTTTTAAATAGTTTAGGAAGAAGCGTAAAAATAAAAAAAACAAAAATCAAAAAAGAAATCAGAAAATTCGATTCCCATACAGATACTCCAAATCCAACTAAAAAACCAAGCTGGATTAAGCTTAAAAGTCGATTTCGGAGGGTTTTGGAAAGCATGTGATATTAATTATCAATTATCATTTCCCAATACTGTTACTCTATAACTAAACTACTTGTACTAAACATTTCCCAAAGCCTCCTTTACGTCCTTCCAGACCTTCTCGATAGATCCAATCCCATCTACGGAAATCAATTTCCCTTCTTTCCTCCAGTATTCCAGCAGAGGAGCCGTATGTAAGTCAAAGTTATCCAGACGTTTTCGGATAGCCGCTTCATTATCATCCGCTCGTCGAAAAATATCAGTAGATCCACAGGCCGGGCAGACTTCTCCTCCAAATGTCTTTCCACAAGCATTACATTTGCCTCGAATGGTCAGTCGCTCAATAGCAACGTCATTATTCAACTGTAATTCCAATGCCATGAAGTCACGATTTGCATTAGTAAGTTCTGCTTCGAGGGATTCTCTCTGAATTTCAGAACGAGGAATTCCGTCAAAAAGAACCGGAGTATCGCCCGGAACATTTTTCAAAAACTCCCGAACGATTTCCATCACGATTTCGTTTGGAACCAGATCTCCACGAGTAGTAATGTCTTTTACTTTTCGTCCCAGTTCGGAATCTTCCTGGGCAATTTTTCGCAGAGCACCTCCGGTTTCAAATTGCTTAAACCCAAATTCCTCAATAAGGAATTCTCCCATAGTACCTTTTCCCGCACCTTGTTTGCCGATGAGAATGAGATCTTTCATATAAACATATTATAAATAAACCCAATTATAATTATTATTGATGGATTGGAAAGAAATAATTTTCCCAAAAAAGATTGACACACTTAGGTGAAAATGCTATATAGGATATAATTATTAATATTTAATACATTTTACAATGTCAAAACCACAATTATCGGCTGACACAATACTATCAGAAGGTCTGATGGAACTGGAAACTGACCGAGAAGAAATGGAGAAGGCAATTAGAGAAAGGACTGCAGCAATTCTTAGTGAAGGAAGAATATTCGAATGATTGGGAAGTTTATTTGAATCAATGTTCTGAACCTTTGCCATCAGAGCTATTGGATGACACACTTGATGATCCAATTGATTGTTATGATCCATTTGTCATTTAGTTTTCAATTCAACGTCACTTTCCTCGATACCGGGAGATTCAATATGAACATTTCACAGATCAACAAGTTTTTTGGTCGGAATTTACATGTATTTAAATTTCATAATAAGCAATACGGTGAAGACGGATTCATTTCTTTCATTTTTTAATTCTTAATTTTTCATTTCCGCGTAGCGGTCATGTGCTGTCTAAATCACCCGCTCACACACATGCACCACCTTCCCCGCTAGCTTCGACGGAGAGATCGTATCCATGATCACATCTACCTCGGGATATTTTGCCTCAATTTCATCTTTTGCCTCCATCGGAACATTAAAAAAAAGTATCCTGTCCGGATCCAAATCTAAAGCACTATGTCTTGAAGTACTATAGGTTTCGATATTAGTATGCCCATGAAGAATATCCAATGCCAAATCTTTGCTCCAGGGCTCATCTGTATCCCAAGTAAATGCAGGAGACTCCGAAATCAAACTCTTAAAATCAACAGCAACCGCATGTACATTTGTCCCATCTACAGAATCAGTTCGTTTAAAAAGTTCTATAATAGCATCATCATAAGAAGATGTTTCGACAACACCGTTGTCTACCTCTTTTTTAAGTGTTCTACTGAGCTTCGCAAGTACTTCATTGTTATTGCTATAGATTAAAATATCAGATTTTTTTTCGGACTCATCCTCTCCATAACCATAATTGTCATCATCATAATACATTTCAATTTTGTTAAAAAATTTTAATAACTTACAACATATAATCCGTTTTCATTTCTCGTCAAACTTTTTTTCAGAAAAAATTTGATGTTTTTTTTAGATACGGAAAGAGGTATTTTTTCTATCCCAAAAAAACTCTAAAAAACCATTGTAATACTTATTTATTTGTGCTAGGGTCCAGCGGTCTAAAACGATGCAGAATTTATGTATCTCATAATCACCTTCATTTCAAAATTACATATTTCATATTCAAAATTTAAATTTAATTCAAAATTTATATGACTAACCAAATTACCGTTCGTGGTGCAAAAATGCACAATTTGAAAGATATTGACGTAGAAATCCCCCGAGAAAAATTTACGGTTATCACCGGAGTTTCTGGGTCGGGAAAATCAAGTCTGGCTTTTGATACTATTTATGCAGAAGGCCAAAGACGATACGTAGAAAGTCTTTCTACATATGCTCGTCAATTTTTGCAACTTCAGGAAAAGCCAGAAGTAGAATCCATCAATGGATTGTCTCCGGCGATTTCCATCGACCAAAAAACAGCCCCTAGAAATCCTCGATCTACAGTAGGAACTGCTACTGAAATCTATGATTACCTAAGGCTTCTTTTCGCCAAAATAGGAACTCCAGTAGAACCAAAAACCAGAAGAAAACTAGAAAAACAAACTCCGGGACAAATCGTGAACAATCTACAAAAATGGGACGATGACACTAAATTTATGATTCTTGCCCCTATGGTTCGTGGTAAAAAAGGGGAACATCTAGAGGTTTTAAATAAAATACAAAAAGCAGGTTTTGTTAGACTTCGTATAGATGGCTTCATTCGTACTATAAATGAAGAAATCGAGCTAGATCCAAATAAAAAACACACCATAGAGATAGTAGTAGATCGATTAGTAAAAAAGAACTACGAAAAGAAATTTGTAGAACTTAAATCAGGACAAAAAGTAGAAGAAAAAAACGATGAACGTATGCGAGTATTAGATTCTGTTGAAACCGCATTAAAATTTGGAGAAGGGTTGCTCATTGTTCATAATACAGACGAGGAAAAAGATTTCCTTTTTTCTGAACAACTTTCAGATCCCGAAACAGGATTTTCTTTTCCACCAATAGAACCACGTATATTCTCTTTTAATTCTCCTCATGGGGCTTGCCAGAGCTGTCATGGTTTGGGATACCGACTTGAATTAAATAGGAAAACTTCGATAAATCCCAAACTCTCTATTCGAGAAGGTGGTATTATGCCCTGGTTATCCTTGGGAACGAATGCTCAAAACTGGTATCATAGTTTGCTACAAGCCGTAGGAGAAAAATATCAATTTTCTATTGACGACCCTCTTGGTAATTTTTCAAATGAGATGGTTGATAAGCTATTTGAGGGGTTTGGAAAAGAGAAGTTTCAGGTTCATCTGAGAGGTCCGCTTCGAGGGAGATCCACAGAAGCTACTTTTGAAGGAGTAGTGGCTCAGACAGAAAAACGCTATAATGAGAGTGATTCAGATTTTGTAAGGAAAAAATTAACCGATTTTATGATTGAAACACCATGTCGAGAATGCAATGGAACTCGTTTAAATGTATTTGGACGAAACGTATTAATTAAAGACCTAAACATATCGGATGTTACCCAAATGTCAGTTACTCAAGTCAAGAAATGGATTTCAGAGTTAGATGTGGCTGATGAAAATGAATCAATTATTATTCCAATCCAAAAAGAAGTGTCAAATAGACTAGGGTTTTTGGAAAAAGTTGGTTTAAACTACCTTTCTTTATTTCGTTCTGCGAACACACTTTCTGGTGGAGAAGCACAAAGAATACGATTGGCTACTCAGATTGGATCGCAACTTCAAGGGGTATTATACGTACTGGACGAGCCATCTATTGGACTTCATCAGAGAGATAATGGGAGGCTGATAGATACTTTGCAGCATTTGAGAAATATTGGAAACACAGTGATTGTTGTTGAGCATGATGAAGATACTATGAGAACAGCAGATCATATTATAGAAATTGGTCCAAAAGCAGGGAGACATGGTGGAGAACTTGTTTTTTCAGGTCCAATTGAGGAAATGAAAAAAGTAGAAACAGAAACTGCAGATTATCTATTTGGACGAAAAGTAATTCGAGTGCCAAAGGTTCGTCGAATGCCGATTGGTTTTTTGGAGATTAGAGGTGCCAGGGAAAATAATCTTAAAAATGTAGATGTAAATATTCCGTTAGGAGTTTTTGTGGGAATTTCTGGAGTTTCTGG
>CAZQFO010000109.1:0-1099 GCA_964592695.1 uncultured Candidatus Peribacteria bacterium | reverse complement strand
GAAGTTCCAACAAGAAGAAAACAGAACAATAAATTTATTCACCTAAATGGCTGTAATGAAAATAATCTAAAAAATATTGATGTAAAAATACCAACAGAAGTCATGACATGTGTCACTGGAGTTTCTGGATCTGGAAAAAGTTCGCTTATTAATAAGATCCTAGTGCCTGCTTTGGCAAAGGACTTAAATAGAGCTAAAAAAAATCCGGGAGAACATGATTCAATTTCAGGGTTAGACAACTTAGACAAACTAATTTCTATAGATCAATCTGCAATCGGACGCACACCGCGATCAAATCCAGCCACATACACTACCGTTTTTACTGATGTTCGTGATGTTTTTGCTGCCACATCTGAGGCAAGAATTCGAGGTTATAACGCAGGAAGGTTCTCTTTTAATGTCAAAGGGGGGCGCTGTGAAATGTGTTCAGGAGATGGGACAAAAAAAATAGAAATGCACTTTTTACCAGATGTATTTGTTCCCTGCGATGTCTGTAAAGGAAAGCGGTATAATGAAGAAACTCTAGAAGTAACATATCGAGGGAAATCTATATCAGATGTATTGGAAATGACAGTCGAAGAAGGGTGTGCTTTTTTTGAAAACTTTCCTAGCATGGCTCATAAATTACAAGCAATGGTTCAGGTGGGGCTTGGATATATAAACTTAGGTCAAAGTGCCACAACATTATCAGGCGGAGAAGCTCAGCGAGTAAAATTAGCAACGGAATTAATGAAAAAATCAACAGGACAGACCATATATGTCTTGGATGAGCCCACGACCGGACTACATTTTTCAGATGTAAAAAAACTGTTGGATGTATTGCAACAGTTAGTAGATAAAGGCAATTCGGTTATTGTAATTGAGCACAATCTAGATATACTAAAATGTTGTGATCATTTAATAGACCTAGGACCAGAAGGGGGGCATGCTGGTGGCCATATTATTGCAGAAGGCAAACCAGAAGAAGTAGCTAAAGTCAAAAAAAGTCACACAGGGAAATATTTAAAAGAGGTCTTAGAGGGTGTCCAATAAGACATAATTGTAATTAGGGTTCTGGAAAAAAATAAAATCCCCAGGTTTGATAGGATTTTTGCTTCGT
>CAZQFO010000108.1:0-6780 GCA_964592695.1 uncultured Candidatus Peribacteria bacterium | reverse complement strand
CATTCTTGCAGATGTCGAAATCGAATCTACTCTTTTCATATATACATTTATCACCACAGTGAGTGATCACTTTTTTAACTTTTTAAGAAAGAATCAATCTTCCAATGGGGACATGAGAGGTTTGACTTTTTATTTAGCACAAGTAAGAAACCAAAAAAACAAATAGAAGTAATTTAAAATAAGGAATAAAAACAAAATAACCTATAATTTTTTATCCTAAATATAACTAAAGGCAAATATGTCTTTGGGATTTAAATATCTTTATAAAAATGAAATCTCCTCGTTTGGCATTGCCGGGAGTTGCTCCCAACGAAAGAATAAATAGGCGAGAAAAAACTTCCAAAAAAGAAAATCCATTACTAAATGCATACGGAAAAATGGTTTGTGATTATTTTTCAAATAAAAAAAGAATTGAAAATCCAATATCATTGTTTCCAAGTAATAATATCGAAGGTTTTTCTGATGAAACACCAGTATCCGCTCCTTTTGTTATTAATCCTGGTTTATTAGAATTTTTACAAAGAGATGTGGAGGACTTGAGAAATCGATTAAATAAAGAGCTCATAACAGAAGATACTCTTACCATGCAATTAGATCGTTTCCAAAAGGCAGTAGACAGTGGAGGCGAGAGGCAATTGGAGAAAGAGGAGAATGAATTTTATCGTATAGCAAAACAGGCTTTTCAGGCCAATATTCATGGAATGAAAAACACTTTTATCCACATGCAACATGAATCTATTCAAAGATTACCCGGTGTTAATATTGCAAATGCACATCAAGAAATCATAAAACAATCAGAATCAGGATATTTGAAAGGCGTGAGAAGAAAAATAAAAAAAACCCTTAATTATAATCGAAGCCGTATAGAAAAATTCTTTTTTACAGTTTCAATTATTCCCGCTACATTTGGCCTAAAAGAACTATTTTTAAATCTAAATTTATTGTCCGGTTCTCGTGACGAAGAAATTATAAGATTTTTTATTGCCCTAGCCGGAAGTTTAGGTCTTACCGTGGCAGTTTATGATTGGAGAATTCGGATTATGGAATCTGTAGCAGAAAAAGGGGATAGTGTTTCGGGCATAAGGGAGGCATACAGCCAAAGTCCAGCGTGGATGGCAATTGGTAGTTTATTGGCATGTGTATTTGGAAAAATGAATTATGATGGATTAGTGGATCTTTCATTTCGAAATGCTGATATAGAGAATAGATCTCAACAAGTCTTAAGCTCATTACATATATTAGGGGAGCCATCAGAATCTTTAGCACATGGTCCAAATTCACTTTATGATTTGCATGAAATTATCCGACAGGAAGTGGATCGAATAGTTAAAGAATTTCATAATATTCCTGAGACAGAGAAGGGGAAAGATGGGAAAAAAGGGCCTCGATACTGGGCGAAGTTCTATACGGTTCATGGTAAATATAATCCTAAAGAAAAAGATGTAGTAAGGAGTTTCAGAAATAGTTTTGCTGCTCGCAGAATGGATCAATTATTAAATAGTTCGTCTTTAGATTTGCAGCCTTCATTTTCTGATAAAATTAATACACTTTTAAAAACATATACTAATAAATTTCAACAAACCGAATCTGCTATTCATGCTCAAATATCAATTCTAAATGAAGAGAAGGATTATTGGGAGAGAATTTCTCAGACAATGCTCTCTGAAGATAATAAAATACCAGAAGTTGTTCATCAGATAAAACAAATATTAAACGAGCATGCCGTTTATTATACTGAGTTTATAAAAGATATGGAAGCACTAATCAAGCAGCATTCAGATTTGCTAAATACTATTGATCCATCTCTTGAGAAAAAAGAAAAAATAACTCTACATATTCCATCGATTGATTCAATTAAGAGTGCACAAAGCTCTGTAGATTCATTAGTGTCCCAAATGGACCCTGTTGATTTAGTAACTTTTCTCAAAAACGAACATGGAGAAGCCTTTAAGAATTTAATCCTGTCGATTTTTTTTCTCTTATCCCTGAGCCTAAACTTCGCAAATCCATTATATCAACTAAGCGGTCCGGCTCGCCGTGGAAAAGAAGATGAAAAATTTTTTCCAATAATGAAAAAAAGAATAATTCAATGGGAAAATGAATTTGTAGCACAGGTGGAAGTTTTTTTTGGACAAACGCAAATGCAGAGTATTTTGCCAGGGGTTTTTCATCCTACCAAGACGGCTATTAGAGATGTGTTTTATGCACTTCTGGAGGAAGGATACTTGGGAGTTAGATCAAAAGATCATCAGAGTATAATAGAAAAAGGAAATGTCTGGTTTGATGGACTCTTTAAAATGCCCAGATCCCAAAATATGAAATCGGCATATGCTCGCTCTCAAGCTATTCAAAAAATGATGACTCAAAACGAACTATCAATCACAAAAATGATTGATTATTTTTTCCCAGGAATTGGTGATCCGAGCAAAATAAATGATAGTAGTTTTGCATCGATTTATGATGCTATTAAATCAGGTCAGGAGCATAATAATAATGAATTTGAAGCAATATTAGACAAGCAAAATCATGAAACAGATTTTAATGTTAAAGATTGGACTCAGTCAATCCGTGAATTAAATAATGGGAATTCTAAAAAAGGTCGTATGCTAAAGAATATTGCTGCTTTAGATGCAAAAACATCCGAAGATATTTTTCCGACTCGAACATCCTGGCTTACCAAAATGAAGGATTACAAAGATAGTATAGTGCAAAATGAATCTTTATACGAAAAATTTCCTGAGCAGATAAAACAATATATGATCAGTATCTTTCCGGAGATGGAACAGAAGTGGCTCATTCCATTGGAAGAAATATATTCCAGGTTTCCACGGCATTGTGATTCATTGGAAATTCCAAATGCCAATAAACTCAGAAATCAATTTGAATCTCTTCAAAAAATAATGCTGATGGTATTGGGAACTTTGTCTTATCGAGAAGGTCAAGCTGCCCGATTGGAACTATATTCTGATATAGATTTAGGAGAGTTTGAGCTCCAAGATATTCAATTATCTCTTGAAAATGAAAGCAATAATAAAGAGGTTTGTCCAGATATGTGTAAGGCAGAAATAGATAAACTAAAAAAACAATTGGAATCAGCTTATTTAGAAGCAAAAGATATAGAAAATTCTTTTAGAGAACAACTGATAGCACTAAAGAGATCTTTTGAACTATTTAAAGATATGGATCGAACTGTTTTTTCTTCTACTTTGCATGAATGGGAGATGAGACAGAGAGGGCAATTCAAAAATTTTTCACCAACTTTAATGTCAAAATCATGGAAAGAAGCCTCCGTAATAATCGAAAAATATCGAGAAATGTTGGATCAGATTATGAAGCAGCCATTGACCGAAAAAAATTTTCAAAGCGTAATAATTCTAAAAGATGAAATAGATAAATATAAAGAGCAATTTAATGTGAGTTGAACTTTTTTTAACAATTAATTACGTTTTGAATTATAAATTAAATAAATGAGTCAAATAATATAATGACTTAATCGCATTGAATCATGGAAACGAATTATAGTGCAATGTTTTCGAGATATGGAGGATTAGCACGTGATTTAGTTGATCCAAAAATTACGAAGTCTATTGATTCGATTTATTCATCTGGAGAGGTAAAAGATAGTGCATTACATTTATCTGCACACGCAGATCATAATATTAATCAAGAAATTGATTTTCAGATTCAACTGTTGAGAAAAGATTTAGAAAAAGCAATTCCAAAAAGGAAAAGAAGAAGATCAATCGGTCGATATAATCTTATACTGACACAGTGGAAGAGATTTTGTGAAGTTCTGGATTCTGAAAAAGTAACAGAAAAAGCCTCTCTAGATTATCATGATGAGATAGGATTATTGAAATTGGACGATAAAAATCCTTTTCACCAAGTGGCAAGACAGATATTGTTAGGGAATATAAAAGCAGCACAAAATCTATTGCAATCCATGCTGTCTGAAATAATGGAGAATTCTCCGGAAGCAATTGACATCCCATTGTCCTTAAGAGAAATATGGAATAGTAAGAAATTGAAATATCCGGCAAAAATCCGAGAACTTTTAAAAAAAAGTAGAGTATTGCCTGAATTGACACTGTTTTTAGTAATTGTCTCGGCAGTTGGATTAGGAATAAACCTGAATCCAGAAACATCTCGTTTTTTGGAACAATATGCAAAAGAAAAGGATGTGGATTTACCTCGATATTTATTATCATTTGTAGGCGGAGTCGGAGTGTCGTTTGCTATATGGTCAGTCAAACGTAATGTATTACAAAAAACAGCAGAAGCAGGCGAAGTATTAAAGGGGATGAAAAACATGGCACAAAAGAATCCCATAAATTTGGCTACAGCTGCTTTCATATCAATTATGTTTGGAATAGGACATCAGGGTTATGAAAGCATGTATCGATCCTACTCTGAAAATGCAAAAATTGCAGATAAGGCTGATCGTGTTCGTGATGCAGTAGAACAGGTGATATTTGGAGAAGAGGTGGAATCCTCAGTTTTTGCTATTCATCAGAGAAATATTGAATCTGCTGTTCAGGCAGATCTTGATAAATTTAGTCAAATTCCTGTGGATGAAGCAAGAGGAAGCAAGAAAAAAAAAGGAGGAAAAGGGCCTCATTATCATTTCTTGAATTATGCTATAAATGGAGGGTATGCTCCAGGAAAAAATGATGTTGCACTTTCATACCGCCGCAATTGGTCATCCAAAAGGCGAGACAAACGATTACAAGAGTCCAACATGGATTTTACCAAATCTATTGCCAGTAAGATGAGAGATTTGATTAAAATGTATCAATTACAGATATCTAAAACAGAAAAAACTATAAAACAATTACAAGATAATTTAGTAGAACTTGCCAGCCAAAAAAGCGATATATACAGTGTTTTGGACCCTAATAAAAATACAAATAGTGACCAAGTAGATGAAATAATAGAATCGGTTGTCAATTCTGTGCAAAATCATAATCAAGCATATGAGGAGTTGGTTGGAGGATTAAAAGATATAGAAAAACAGTATTTAACATTTTTTAATACAACAAAATTTGTGCGAGATGATTATGCTAAGCGTTATGATATTTCCACTATAGACGGACTTTCATCTTATGATAAGGGATTAAATTTAGACACAATTCAAAAACAACTATCAACAATCCGAAGTCAAGCATCCGAGATACAATTAAAATACAAGTCAGAACTACTAGGTCTATTATTTTTATTAATCGGGACGGGAGGGTTTATATTTAGGAATTCAGCAATAAAACAGGGTGAAAACGATCAAAAGCTTTTGCCTGAACTTAAATCATATTTAGAACAATGGGAAGATGCTTTTGTTTCGAAATGTCATGAGTTTTTGCAGCGAAAAGATGTACGAAGTATATTGCCAGATGCGTTGTTTCCAAATGAAATCATGATTCGAAATGCTTACTATCAAGTATTAGAACAAATTGAAAAAAATCAAAAGAGCCTGATAGAACTTCCTCGTATGGGAATACCTCATGTATCAGAGATGGATGACTATGATACTCATGCAGCTGCCATAAGAACATTTGTGTCACATCCAGAAAAATATCTATCTCAATTATTGACAAATATTTTTCCCGGACTGCAATGTCATGAAATAATAGAAAATACTTTTGCTGAATTGAGCAAAAAAATTAAGACAGGACAAGAACAATACGTAATAGAAGCGGAAGAATTATGTAAAAATCTTCCGGAAGAAAATGAAAAAAGTGGATGGAAGATCCCATTCCAAAGAAATAAGTCAAATCAAGCTGGTTCAGATAAAATAATCCAAGGAATGTTAAAAAAATTACACAATGGTTCGGATGATAAAAAAGACTGGAAGTTAATGTTTGATGAATGGCATAGAAAACGAGAAGATAAAAAGAGATTAAGAAAAAATATGGAAAATGGAGTTATATTTCAGACCCGTAAAAAGTATATGAAAAGAGCTGTTCTTATAAAACCTTCTCCTGACGAAGTAATATCGGAAATAAATAGGTTGTTTCCATTTATTACACAAGCTCTGAGGACTCATTTACCAAATATTCAGTCGATATTATTGGTACCAATTATGAAAATTCAGTCTCAGTATCCGGAATTATGTGCTAATCATGGGATTCCAAAAACACAGATAGATGAATGGGAAAACGAAATAGAAACAATTATTCAAGAATCTCTAACAAAATTAGGAGCAATTGTATTCATGAATGCAGACGATCATTATTCTAGGAATATTTTGTATCCATCCAAATGGGAAATTGATTTGGATGGATTAAATTCTATTGCAGGAAAATCGATCGATAATATTGAACATGAAATGGTTGATAAAATCGAGACTCTGAGAGAGGATATATCTACATCATATAAAAAAATCAAGGACATTATTAAATATGATAACGAAAAAGAAAATGATATGATAAAAAGCATTAAAAATGAATTAGAGTACATCGAAAATGGATGGAAAGATCTATTGATTAATTGTTTTAAATATTACGAAATACATGGAAGAAGAGTCGTAAGCAGAGACGAATCTAAAAATATATGCCTAGAATTGGAAACAAATATGAATTCTATGATTAGATATTTGGAAGAAATAAAAACTAAGTTTCAAAAAACACAAGAACTTCCAAAAGGACCTGAGAGGTCGCATGGTATTCAAGAAGTGAAAAAAATGATAAAAAAAGAATTAAATTCTTACGAATTACTATGTATCAAGGTTAAAGAAAAAGTCGGAACAGATCATACGTAATTACTTCAATGACGTACCAGTAAAAAAAA
>CAZQFO010000107.1:0-6792 GCA_964592695.1 uncultured Candidatus Peribacteria bacterium | reverse complement strand
AAAACCTGAATTTTGTCAAATTTGACAAAATCATTGTCGAACTTGGGTTGAGCGAGTGTTTCATTGTAGGCAAAAGGAGAATATTTAACGGGAAAAAACTCTCCCCATTCGCCTGTTTCTTTCATGTGTGCGATGATCTTTTCTCTTAGTTCTAAGTAATCCTTCTTTGAATAAGCTTTGTTAAAAATACTGTATTTGGCGTTACGAAGCCCACAACACCCGAAACAGTTCTGGGAGGTGTGCACAAACATGGAGTACCAAACGTTTTGAGGATTATTGGCTACATTTATATCGAACGCACATTCGTAGCCATCCATACCGATACTTTCGTAAAGATATGAACCTTTTGCGGCTAAGTTCACGTCCATGCAGTTTTGCACCCAGCCAAATGTACTACTATGCCTACAGTCTTCCGATAGTGCGGCTTCAAAACAATGCTCTAAGTTTTTGCTGTTAAGTAAATAATCTCCGGTACAGTTTTCGACCGATATGTTTTGCGTCGCCCTGTGTATTTGGGTTTTTGTGTAATTTCCAAACTGTTCTACCAACTTCTGGATCACCGAATATTTACCAGAGAAGAAGCCCTTCATGAATTCTTCGTAGTCCTGTTTGGAGTAGGGCTTATTGTAGATCCAGTATTCTTTGTGCGAAAGGTTGGTACATCCAAAACAGTGCTTGCAGGATTTGCAGTTTTTTAAGAACCATGAATTACGGCACTGAGCACAGTTCTGGCTGAAAAACAGCTCGTATCCTTTTTGGCAGTCAATGCATTCGTAGCAGAGTTCGGACTCATCTACTCTCAGACAATCAATACAGTTGTTTATGGTTGTGCAGGTATCGCAGTAATAATAGTCCTGAGCTTTCACACAGGAAAAGGACACATATCCGTTCTTGTTCTGAAATCCGTAGTTGCAATAAGCACAATTTTCGGAATTTATTTGTCGAAGATTGGCTTGAGGCACTTCGAGGAATAATTCATTGAACTGCTCGAAAAAAGGTCGATTGAAGTCAAAGTCCCGTCCATAGTCTTTGGCACTCCATTTGTCTGACCACCAATAAGCGGCATCGTAGACCTTCCCTGGAAACTTCTTGTCGTACATAGAAATGAGTCCCTTTCCGGTTGCGTCACACTTCCGCCTGTAGAGGTGGTGTTCGTTTCGCCAGGCAAGCCTTCGTCTTTGTCGTTCTTCGGGACAGAGCGTGGGGACGGGAACACCTATCTTTTCATAAAAGTCGAGATCTTTTGGCGTGATCTCGAAGGCTTTCCCGGTAACAGCACACTTTTTTTTCATCTACTTTTTCAGAAAAAAATGATAATAACTCTGTCCTATAATTCCCCCCAAAATAGTGGAGCTCAATGCTCCCAAAACAAGCTGAGGAGTTACTCCAGAAAAAGGGGGAAACGCATGCAAGCCAATAAGCCCGACACTTCCCGAACAAATAAGAGCAAAAGGCGGTACTTTTTGCTTTGACCCCCATGACCACAAAGTAAGTAATGCCACTACCATGGTTACGGTCGTGAGGTAGACCGTCACATCAATTAAATTCTGCCATGCCAGCCCAAAAAGCAATACGCCAAGACTCAGTAGAAAAACCGTTCTTTTGATCCACTTTTCCAACTTTTCTGGGGTGGCTTTCTTTTTCCAGTCCCATAAATATTGGACAAAAGAAGAACTAGCTGCAAAGAGGTACGAGTCCACACAACTCATAATTGCCGCAAAAAAAGCGACCGTCCCCAGACCCGCAAAGGTTTCCGGGAAGAATTTTAAAATCCCCTCAATCAGAGCTAAGTCCGGTTGTAGATTTTTATCCAGCGTTCTGATCAGCATGATCGTCAGGCACAGGATCAGTCCAAACAAAAAAAAGACCAGAGAAAAACGTCCCATCACAGAGGCGATTGTTTTCTCTTTCTGTATGGCATAAATTCTCTGCCAGACCTCCATGGCCGAAAAAGGGAGTAGAGCTCCCGCTATAAAAAAGGGCAAAATGTTTTTCGTCCCCGCTCCCCAAATGTCCCATTGAGTGGGTTTGATACTTTCGAAGTTTTCTCCTAGCACAAACAGGAAGAGAGTGAATATAATGAACAAAGCGATAAACTGTAGATAATCGGTTTTGACCACGCTTTTAAAACCTCCAATGAGGGTATAAAAAAGGATTACACCGACCATTAGACTCAAAGAAATTTCGTATGACCACTGGCTTAAAAGCATGATGATTTTTGCTCCGCTGATTAGTCCTACCACCGTCCATCCCACAAGTATGAAGAAAGAAAGTCCGGCGATAAATCGTCCTACTTTTGATCCGTGGAAGTCGAAGAAGTAGTCGGCCAAGGTGAAGTAATTTTTCTCGTGAATACGATTTCTGATTTTATGGGCGAAGATCCCCAGTAGTCCGTATCCCAATATTTTTCCCACGAAAAACCAGATGGCCGAAATACCAAATTGGTAGATAAATGCCCCTCCCACAAGGATTAATCCGCCTCCGATAGAGGTGGCTGAGAGCGAATGAGAGGAGGTCCATGTGGAAAGTTCTCGGTTGGCAATGAGGAAGTCGGCAGGCGATTTTTTCTTTCCCCAGAGAGTTATGCCTATGAGGAGAGTGAGGTAGATGCCGACAAACCAGAAGATTTCATTCATGTTCATATGGTATTAGTTTACAGCATTTAGGTAGCATTTTTCACAATAGATCTTTTCGGGGCGGTCTGGGGCAAAGGTGGTTTGAATGTCCACTCCGCATTTGTCGCATGTACGCTCAAAAAGTGTTCGAGGGTTTCTTCGAACAATTCTCGCATCATGACGACAATTAAAACACTGCCGAGGAATGGGAACTCGAACTTTTTTGTAGTAATCCAACTCTGGTTTCACAATACGATAGTTTTTCAAACAGGTTTCACACTCCAGTATTTTGGTCAAAACATCATTGGAAACGTCATCAATTGAGTCTGGCACATCGTATTTTTGTCCAGAATATTTGGTTGAAGTATCATCATCTTTCCACTTCCAATCACGCTTCAAAACTTCTTCCCTTGAAAGAGGGAAATAATCCAGAGCTATCGTTTCGTTGTAAGCAAAAGGAGAATACTCCGGTGGAGGAAACTGCCCCCATTCACCAGTATGCTTCATATGCTCCACGACTTTGGAAAAAAGAGCCTTATACTCGGCTTCAGAATACTGTTTATTGAGGATGCAAAATTTATCATGTTTTAGTCCCACACAACCAAGGGCATTTTTTGTATTATCACAATACTGAGAGTAATAGAGGTTTGCACAGTTTGGAGAAGTATTGGAACTATAAAAAATATTGTAGCTATAGTCCCCAACAGCGAGTGAGTCGTATATTCTTTCGCTTCCAATTTCCCACGAATAGTGATCGTAAGCATCTTTAGTACTTAACAAAACGGTGCAATATTTACAATCTTCACAATCAATACATTCGTAAGAGGATTTAACATTTTTGCAGTTCTCCAAAAAATCTCCTGTAGAATTTTCGCAATTTGTCAGGTACATCGCTCGGCGAAAGGAGTTTGTTTTTAAGTTTTTTAAATGTTCCAAAAGTTTTTTTACATGAGAATATTTCCCAAAATCCCACTCTTTAAGCCGTTTAAAATATTCATCCTTTGTTAGTTGTTTGCCCCAAAAAACATATGATTTTTGCCTCAGGTTAACACCTCCAAAACAGTATTTGCATCCTACACAATCAATCAGAAAACTACTGTCAGAACAGTTTTTACAATTCTCAGAATAGTGAACATTGTACATATTGGAGCAATTAACGACTTCATAGCAGAGTTGCCCATCTTTTACTGCTAGAAAATCACAAACATCGGTACTATTGACTGAAGTATTTCCATAGTAGCAATCTTGGCAGGAGCATATATCAAAAACTAAATAACAGTTTTTTAAAAATCCCCCGTGGTTTATGAAATCACTATTCTCTATTGATTCGCCTTTCACTAAATCCTGTTTGGGAACTTCCAGAGAAAGATCATAAATCTGTTTGAAGATCGGCTTCTGAAAATCAACCTCCCTCCCAAAGCTTTTTGCGTCCCACTTATCGCTCGCAAAATAGCTCTTCTCGTAAACTTTATAGGGTTTGTCAGGAGAAAAAACAGAAAGGATTTTCTTGCCGGTGGCGTCACAAGTTCGGTGATAGAGTTTTCTTTCATTCCTCCAGGCTAGTTTTCTTCTTAGTCGCTCTTCTGGGCAGATATTGGGAGCAGGCACTCCCATCTTCTCATGAAATTTCCGATCTGCATCGGTAATCAAAAACTCATGGCCAGAAATGGCACAGTTTTTCTTCATATTCATAAGATTTATTTCACCATACAGTATCGCACGGATAACAAGATTGTAAAATCTTTAATTTTTGCACTTTTGATTTTTGGCTTGATATAAACAAAAAATAGACTATAAATTCTGTAGAAGAATTTTTACAACAACTCCAAAAACCATGAAGAATTTTGAAGAATGGAATCGTCAGAAAATTCAGATCAACGGGTCCAATTCAAATATTTTTTTTCGGGAGAGAGAAATATGGATCTGTGCTCTTGGTGAAAATGTAGGATTTGAACAAAGCGGACAAGGCGAACAATTTCTTCGGCCAATCCTCATTCTCAAAAAGTTCAATCCAAATATATTTTGGGGCATCCCTCTTTCGCTCACTAAGAGGCGTGGGCGATACTATTTCGAGTTTTCTTTTATAGAAGGCGTCAAGTCCGTTGCTATTCTTTCTCAAATAAAACTCGTTGATGCAAAAAGGCTAAAATATCTTAAAGGTTTAATGAACGAAAAAGATTATAAAGAACTTACAAAAAGACTCAGAAAATTAATTCCTGAGTCTTAGATTTTTTACCCCCCCGCCGAAGCGGGGTGGAGCAACCTCATTTCTGAGGACGCCGTTTGTATCCATATTATATGCTTGCACACTAAAAATGTCAAAAGAAAAGCTTCACAACCAATTCAGAGGAGATCGGATTGACCTCCTCTGCGGCCTCCATAATCGAAGGCGATCTGTAGGTAATTTAACAGTACATAACTGCAAATCAATTTTTTCTTCCCGCATTCGCAGGACGAGACCGAAGCCCATTGTAACCCCGAACAAGTCGGGGAGCTTTCTTCCTTTCGAAAGATGCCGTTATAATCCCAGTCTAAATACCCTTTCCTCATAAACCAACATGATCGAAACCAAACTCAAAGCCCTCGACCTAAACGATGATGAGTCCAACATTTATCTGATGCTTCTTAAATTCGGTTCATCCAACGTGGCCTCCATCGCCCGGATCACTAAAATTCCGCGTATAAACTGCTATCATCATCTGGAGAAACTTACGAAAAAAGGACTCGTCTCCGTCTCCGAACGCCAAAAAGTAAAGCGCTTCACCGCCGAAAACCCAAAGGTGTTTATCAATCGGGAGATGGAGCGACTCAACTTTGCCCGAGAGGTTGTGCCGGAACTTCTGGCTCTCTCTTCTGATAATTCCCGCAAGCCGAGAATTCAGTTTTTTGACGGAAAAGATGGCGTAAAAAATGTTTTCGACCAGATGACGGAGGTCAGAGAGAGTGAAATCGTGAGTTTCTCCAACTTTGAACGGTTGGGTAACTTTTTACCGGATTACCTCCCTCGACACTTCGAAACTCGCTTAGAACGCAAAATAAAGACCCGCTTCATCTCTCCCCGAAGTACCAAAGCCGAAACTTTCTGTGAACAGTTCTTTCCGAAAGAATACAATGAGGCATTGCTCGAAGTATTCCTTATTTCTCCAGATGAGTTCAACTTTGACTCGGAGATCACTATTTTTGCCGGATCAATTGCTATTCTGAACCTGAACGAAGAAAATCCTATCGGGGTACTCATCGAAAACCCGGAACTTTTTCACACGCAGAAAGCCATCTTTGATCTGGCTTGGCTCGGAGCGACGAGCTTCATTACCCAATAACCTTTTATGACCATGAATATCCCTCTTTCGGAAGACCTTGAAATCATCATTCAGAACCTCAATGAAGACCAACTGCGAATGCTAAATCACGTAGTGGTAAAACGACTCAAGATTATTCAACAAGAGAAACGCTTGAGATCACTGGCAAAATTTAATCTCTACGATCGGGTATATTTCGACCATGAGGGAGAAAGAATTCTGGGGCGAGTCATCCGGATTAACCAAAAAACCTGCACCATCAAAACCGATGACCGAGGCGAGTGGAGAATTCCGCTAAAGCGAAGCCCAACCCCAAAATCAAACCCGTGGAACAACTGCCTTTTGCGGGCATGAAGATAAGTCGAAATGCGAAATGCCCTTGTGGGAGCGATAAGAAATACAAGCATTGCTGTGGGAAGACCTAAACAAAGTCCGGAATAAAAAAGGTCGGCTCAACTTTTCCCTCCATAAAAAGCTTGCGAACCCTGCGTACTTTGCCCAGCCATCATACGAATTACGGATATTTGAGACTTTCTGATTAACGGGAGTCGGTTCTACAACAAGCTTTTTTCGACTTATAAAAAGTTTCGAGAAAAGTAATTCAAGGATTTCTCGTTTCACCTCGCTAGATGCTGTCGTGTAAGCTATAGAGAGGATATTAAAGGTTTCGAGAAATTGTTCGGCTGTCTTAACCCAAGTTCGACAAAATATTTTCACATTTAGTCCTATAAAAAGGCTGATCTAATTTTCGCTAAAATTTTCAACACTACATTTGCCGGGGGTATTTTTACTAGCAGTTGTCAATGGTGTTTTGAGCTTCTGTGGTACTGAGTCAAAACATTTTGTGCATAAATTGAATTTTTGTAGTCATTATTGAG
>CAZQFO010000106.1:1488-6848 GCA_964592695.1 uncultured Candidatus Peribacteria bacterium | reverse complement strand
AGAAATGGATGGAACCCCAATCTCATTTGCCTTTATACAGTCAGTAACCCCCTCAGTAATCAAGACCTGATCACACGATTGAAGAATATCCTCATTGAAGATTTTTGTTCTGTTTACTTCCGGATGCGTAGCACAATTTGAGTATTTATTGGGTGTAGCTGAGTATTCAGTTTGTCTTCCAATAAGATGGATAACTTTTCCCTCTCGAAAGAATGGATACAAGATCCGACCACGAAAAACTCGAGCAATTGAGAACCGGCTTAGTTTGTCTTTATCAAATACTCCTGTAGACAACAATTCCTCATCCGTATATCCTTCTGCATTCAAAGTTTTACGTAAATCACTCAATTTTGTTCCAAGAAAACCAATCCGAAACTTCGATACTGTTTCTGGTAAAAAATGAGGTGATTTATACTTTTTCTTCTCTGACTGGAAACAACCTATACTCTTATCGTAACAGTTTAGATCAAACTCAATACTCTCATTCGATATAAGATATCGATTCTTAATCTCATCAGGAAGTGAGGCTAACTCCAGAATCTTCTCTAACAAACTTTGAAAACGGTCTGTACTAATTTTACACTCTTTTGATTTGGGTACTGGTCGCTTTTCCCTCTTTCTCTTCTTATCCATCCTCATTGAGCCACTCAACAGAATCTTTTCTGAAATCTTCCCAGCTTCATGCCATGAACAGCCCTCAGATAATTGGATAAAATTTAGAACATCTCCTTTGGCAGAACATGTCATTCCAAAACAGTAGAACACGTTCTTCGATAGATTAACATGAAGACTTGCTGTTTGGTCTTGATGAAACTCACAAGATAGCATGCAATCTTCAGTCTCTGGAACCAAACCATAATAGCTCAAAACCATCTGAAGTGATAATCGCTCCTTTATTTCCTGAAAGTTCATTAGTATATATATTAGTTAATGCCCCCCTCTCCCCCTTCAATGTAATTACTTTAATTAATAAGAGAATCGCTGTTTTTGGCATAAGAAAGCCAAGTATAATTCGAGTTCTGGGGCGTTTTTGTCCCATTTCTCGAACATCAGTTCGAGTTTTGAGACTTGAAAATATGTAAACTTCAAATCAGTTTTCTTTCTCTTGAAAAAATTCTATCTAGGAACATAAAAAGAACCTCTCCTTCCGTTGTTTCCATAAAGGCAATATCACAGAGGTCTTTTTCAAAACCACAATATCCCCAATAACGCATCAATTCTGATGTTAATTGAGATTCTTCTGGGCAATACTCAAATCTATCAAGTACATCATGAATATAAACCCTTACATAATTATCAGAACATTTTGTGCAACATCCTATGACGACACACTCAGTAATTACAGATTTTATCAATGTTTCATTCATTTTTTAAAAATTAAGATATTTTGTTGTCTTCTCCACATTCGAGAGTACTCATAAGTATTTCTCCCTCACAGCTTTCGAGCTTTTGCTTGGAGCTTGATATGTTTCATAATCAAGGAATCATAATCTTCTCTATTCGATTTAATACAGTCTGGTACATTCCATCCATCATATTCTGTGTTGATGATGAAGCAGATGTCATCAATAATTACATTTTTCTCAATTAAGCTATTGATTGTGCTACTTACTGTACTCTTAGCTAATCCGAAGATTTTATAATCCTTTTTAGACAAATGAGCCTCTCCAAGAACACAAAATCCAAACTGAAACCGAATAATAATATCAAGCACTCGTTTTTCATTTTTGGTAAAATTCCGGAACAGAATTTCTTTATATAATTCATGTGGTATCCAGACATTATTGTTTCTAGGTTTATTGTTATCTTTCCCCATTTGTTCAATTTATCTTTAAGAAGTATCATGCTGGGTGGAAAAAAAGATCGTAGTATCGTTGTTGAACGGCTTCCGTAATTTTCTGTCCAAGGTCTTTTGTTATTGGATGTACTGAGTGCAATTCACGAGTTTTTGGAAAAGATAGTCTAATTCCTTGACCATCTAGACGCGTGAAGATTCCTACGTTCCCAACAAACAGTTTGTCATCCAAGATGAAGTTGGCAAAACCGATAAGACCGTTGCTGTCTTTTACCCTCGAAATGTTGATTTGACTGACTTTCATGCGTATATTTTGAGTTAGATAAATTAGATTGATTTGTTTTGAAGATCAGATTTTAGATCTTCCAATCGAGTTACAATTTCAATAAGTTCTTTCATATCACCAGATTGAAGAGCAAGGACATCAACGGCTCTTTTGAATGCGGTAGGTAGATCCGGAAAATATCCCAGAATCTTTTCGGACGATCTAATCTGTTTAATAAGTGTCCAATTCTTTGCATCGTATCTTTTTATACAATGGTCATGTGGAAGCGAAAATTTTAGTGGCATGGTATGGTTGGTTAAAAATTACAAAAAAACGTCTGTGAGACGAGCTGGAAAGGGTTAAAACATTGAATCTTGAGTTATTTGTTTAGTAAATATCTCATCCAATACGTCTTGATGATAAGTGTTTACTTTTCCGAATCTTTCATCTGGAATCTTTCCAGTTTTTATTCCATATTCTCCTGATAGCTTAGTTGCCTGAATTCCTTTTGACTGGCTTTCTTGAAGTGGGAATTTTATTCCTTTCAATTTGCAATAAGATAGGATTGAAAAGAAACCAGTATTGGCTGAGTTTTGTTCTTGTTTCGCTTCTACAGCTTCAATCCTAGCTTCATGTTCATCTGTTCTTTTTTTCTGTTCCAAATGTAATCTGGCACTTTTCAACAACATCTCTTCAGGAGACATAATTTGATTCCGCATTTTTTTATTGTCTTCTTCGACTCTGATGAAATATTCACGGACTTCTTCTCCCTTTGCAGAATTGGATTTCATAGCAAGTTTTTTTGAAAATTTGACATCAAGTGCATAATCTTTTTTAAGCTCACCATTGATGGTGAATGGTACATAGTCAATACCTTCCTCCGCAAAATCATTACCTATGATATTGGTTTTCACCCATCTTGAGTAATGTGCTGAATGTAACTCTAAAAATTCATATAAACGAGAAGTTGAAATTGCTTTCTGCTCTTCTCCGTTTAGGTTTGTGATAACTGATAAATCTTTCATGATGGTTTGTTAGAAAATAATTTTTGACGTTCAATTGCATTGTCACTTTTCATAATTTCTTCCCAACAATATTCATAAGTTGTTTTCCAAAGTTTGTTGTCTATTGCTTTTCTGGCAAAATATAACTCGCGATAGCTTAAAAATGACTGCTCTTTTTCATAGATCTTGAAAAATCGTTTTAACTCTTCTGTTTCATCAAAATAAAATTCAGAATTTTCATCAGCAGCCATTCCATAACTACTTATGTTAAATCCGTACAGCATAAGTACTGCGACTAATTCTCTGTCTGTAATAAGAACTGTAGGAAAAGTTTTAGAGTTCATGTTTGAATGGATTATAAAATATTAAATTTTGTGATTGAGAAATTCATAATTTTGTTAGATCTCAACAGCAATAAATGAATCGTTGATTAGGAAAATGAAAAAATTATTTGCAGCCTTATCATCAACGAATTTTTCTATATTGGTTCCTTCTGGAAGTGTTGTAATTTCAGGAATATCTTGTTTCAAAGCCATTGGATGGTTCTTAATTGTTATTTGATGAAAATTGTCCTCCGACCATAAGATCAGAGAACAAGTCTTTCTCTAGGAAGTGAATTTATTTAGCTTAAATTTTTCATCCTCTTCTTGCTTAAGAACCTCTCTATAGAGATCCATATCAATCAATTCTTCGATTTTTTCTCTAAGAACAGAATGCAAAACGTTGGGTGGCAGAGCATCAACCTCCCATGACTTATTTCCGAATTTCTCAAGATACCATTTGGCTCGTGGATCTCTAATTTTAGTTGGATTCGGTGGTGGTGAGAACTCCTGAATTTGCTCGTCAGTGATTCCAATATGGTGAAAGGACAAGCTGTAATCTGAACCAAAGTATTCGTTCAACATTTCGGACGTTCTATCTTCTATATCTCGAATCATATCCAAACCAGATGGATCATGGTCGCCTAAATACAGAATATGAACATCTTGTCCGTTCTCTATTGCTTCTTTGAATCTCTGTGCTGAATCAAACATTGCGGAACATGAGGAATAGCCACGGTTCACCATTAGATTTACATGAAATTTTTTGGTAATAGGTAGCAATAAGTTGCTTATCGCATCCTTTTCGATCCAGACTTCGATATGATTTTCCTGCCCCATTTGTCGATTCAATCGAAAACTGTCGACAAGATCATCAACTGCATCCTCAGCACTATCAGCACTGTATGGCAGATAAGGTTTCCTAATTCGATCTTCAATCGCATTCCAATCAACAACACCTCCCATCCGTCCTTTTACCATCAAACTTCCAAGTTTGTTATATTCTGCTTGTTTATTTGGGATTAGATCTTTTGAAACGAGTTGATAGTAAAGTTGTCGAAGTGTTAGTCTAAAACCTTGACGCAAGTAGTCTTCGATAATCTCGTTGACTATTTCTAATTTCTCTTGGTTTTCTGGTCTTAGACTTAATTTTAAAAAATTAATCTTCATTACATGGTTTAGTTAATTAGTATTCTCCTACTTGGAGGTCATTGATATTCTTGACACGAATACTTAATGACATAAAATTTTGTTAGATTAGAAAGAGCCACGATCTGTTTGGTCGTGGTTTTTTTATGGGAGAACCTCGAATGTCGTGATATTGAAAAACAGCCATTCTTAAAATAATGACTTTGTGTGGACTTGGTTTGTCAGTGAATTGTAATTTCATTGTATTTTTTAGAATAAATTAAAAACCTCCAACCTATTCAACAGGGGGAATCTTAATTCAGAATGAAATTACTTAAGAACGACTTAAGAACGACTTAAGGACTGTCAGATTTTAACCGCATATGCACTGAACTAAATTTTACGACATTTTCTCGTATAGACATAAGCTCGGTATTAAGATGGAAACCAAAATATTTTTTTAGGTCTTGATGGAATTTGTTCGTTCTATCTTTGAAACGTTCTTTATGAAAGATTTTTGATTTTCGCTTTTTCTCCTCAACCCTTTCAGGGTCTGCTCGTTCATACTTACCCATTCTTTCAATGTCATCACTAACAAGAGCATCTATTACATTTTCAATTCTTGCTTCCATTGTTGAACTCTTTGCTGCTTCGGCAAGTAGATATCGTGGTAAGCCTTTTCTTAATAGACGTTCTTTATAGCCCTCTCTTTTTAATGATCTAGATTCTCTTGAAAATATGATTTTGCGTTTACAATCTCTCAATTCTTCAAAATCAAATGATACCCTCTGCATATCACTAGATTCATTAAATGTAGCAAAACGCGAAAATGATAATGACTTTTTTAA
>CAZQFO010000106.1:0-1478 GCA_964592695.1 uncultured Candidatus Peribacteria bacterium | reverse complement strand
GATTCATTAAATGTATCTAAGAATTTATCTGTGGTTTTGATCAAAAAGCCATCACAGCTCGAAAGAAGGTCTATAATCTTAATAGTTTTTCTTCTCTCTAGAAAAAGCATAGTAGCGATAAAGTCTACATCTTTGGAAAAACGAAATTTTATTTCTAGCTTATTGGCCGAGGAACTCTTCAACAATAGAAAAATTACTTTGACCACTTCCTCTATTTGTTTTTCTACTTTAAAAGAGCCATTTATAATATTATCATTAAGCCATCTCTCTAAGTAATATTCTATGAATTTTTTCGTTTTGGCTTGATATAAAGCAGCTTCTGGAAAACGATTTTTTTTCGATTTTTTCTGCCCCTCCTGAATGATGCCTCTTTTTAACTGCTCTTGTTTTTTTTGAAATTGTGATGTTGTGAGGTTTTCAGAAGTTAAAACAAATGAGTAATCAAATTTTCCGTCCTCAACTTCCAACAATTGCGGAATCACTCCGAAAATATCTAAACTGGGTTTCCACTTTTCATTGTTATTGGAGTTTCTTTTAGTGATGGGAATACGGTCAACTAAATCCATTTCCTCAGTATCATAATTGGGTTCAAGCCTTTCTAGAGCTAATTCTGAAATAATATTTTCATAAAAAAACTTTGAGATAATCACTTTCATCTCAAATGTAGATATTACCTTTTTATTTCCAAAATCATGGGTGCTTTTGTTCAAAAGAAACCAAGCATATAATAAGGTTTTTGGTAGTATTTCCTTATCAGGAATCATTACATCTTTATTACGTCTTTATGATTTGTATTATATATTCTTTCATTGTGAAAGTAAAATGATTTTGACTTTTTTCAAATAATCTCTATAAATAATACACATTATTTAATCACTTAGTACTCATAACCAATGAAAACCACCTTAAAAAGCCTGGATTATCTCACTAAAAACTCTTTAAATAATCTAACGCCCACCAAAACACATCCACAAATCAACCAAGTTCTAACACAGATCTTAGAAGAAAAGGATTACGCTAAGAACAGTAGGATTGCATTTGGGAATGATTTAAAATGCTTCCTGGAGTGGTATTCAGTTAAAAATGGAGAGTTGTTTAGTTTCGATCGCCTCACTTCTCTAGACATTAGCGGATTCAGAGACGATCTAAAAAAAGAAGGAAAGTCTCCAGCAACAATCAATCGAAGACTTGTAAGTATTCGTACACTTTGTTCTGTGGCTTTTGAGATGGATCTGTTGAATAAGAACCCTGCATCAAAAGTTAAACAAGTTCCAGTTCAATCATTGTCACCTAAGGGTCTAAAACAACAGGAGTGTCGGCAATTACTCAAGGAATTAGAACTACGTGGAGAAATAAGAAATACTCTAATCATTGAGCTTATGCTCAGTGCAGGACTGCGTGTATCAGAAGTAATTGTATTAGAAGTTTCTGATGTACAAATTTCTGATCGAAAAGGAGAAGTGACAGTCCGATATTCT
>CAZQFO010000105.1:0-6881 GCA_964592695.1 uncultured Candidatus Peribacteria bacterium | reverse complement strand
ATTTGCAGGCCTAACTGTGATGGGTTGTTCTATAGGTTTGGGAGTCTCTATTGACGGAAACTTGTTTTGCTCTATTGGATTGATAATTTCCTTATGGAGAAAAAGAACTGGAGAAATGTCAAAAACGGCATCATTTAATACTCCTTGAACTGCATTAGAAGCAAATAATCTTGGTTTTTCCAGAGGACGATTTGTATCTTGCATTTTTTTGTTAACTGCTACTGCTAGTGTTCGATTTCGTGGACTCGGCTTAGGTATTCCCATTTTTGGAAATAATGAGGCCATGATAATGCGTCGTTCTTTTCGTATCTGTGCCAATTTTATTGTGGCCTTTCTTGCTTTTTCTGGATCTACATATTTTTTGGAGATAATTTGGCCGGTTCGGTCAAACTTCATCCCGTTCAACATTTCAAAATGCAAATGTGGTCCTGTTACATAACCAGTTGCTCCAATTTTTCCAATTTGTGGACGTCCGTTTTTACTCTTATAAGTTATATCTCTACCATTTCTCCATATTCGACCATCTTTTATGACATCCCCCTTTTTTACATATATTTTACTGAGATGAGAATAGGCACTTCCTACTTCATTTTCGTGACTAATTACAATTCTGTTTCCATGGCCTCCTGCTTTTCCTGCATACATGATAGTCCCATCAGGAATTGTTGGATACACGTTCCATCCTTCCTTATTTCTAGGTGCATAATCCACGCCATTGTGCATTTTCCCCCTTTTCCTACTAATAGGATGTGTTCTTTTTCCATATTTGGATTTTCTTTTGTATTTTCCTTGGATTGGCATCTCTATAGAAGGCACTGGAAGTACAGACTGCCTTAATCTTTGCGGAAGTTGTGCAATTTCTGCATGAGAAGCTTGTTGTGTTTTTTCTGATATTTCTGACAGATTTTCTTTTAGTAATAGTTTAAACATTTCCTGTTCTATAGCCTGTGTTAATTCTACTGTGATTTTATTGGTTCGAGGTAGTCCAAATACTTTTTTTGCATCAAGAGTTGCTTTTTGGGTTACTGAACCGATATTTGGGTATGGTTTTGCATGAAATAATCCGAGGACTTTTAGTGACTTTTGATACTTAATGATTGACTCAGCGACTTTTGGTGTTTTTTTATCTTTTTTAGGGTCATAATTAACCAAAATATTTAGGTAATCTATAGTTTCTGTTGTTGTTTGTTCTGAGTGAGAAAATGGTGGTTCGTGGCTGTTTTTTTCTGTTTCCGTCTCTGGATCAGATTGAACTGTAATTGTTTCAAATTGAGTCTCCTTCTTTCTTTTTGCTAAGGGGGCGACTGTCGGAGTTACACTTCTATCTACTCTCGAAACAAATACCACTGTTAGTTTTTCTCCCAATATATAATGTCTTACTTCGTCTCCCGCATGTATATATGCTTTTTTATTTGATCCAACTTTTCTTAGGGTATTACTGTTATATTTTCCTTCTGCTATTCTTTTTCCTTTTGAATCAATTCTTATTACTTGTACACTATTTAGATCTCCTGTGTATCCAGCTTTTTGAGCTTTTTTGTATGCTGTGAATACATGTGAGTACACGCCATCCTTTTCTTTTACTACATCTCGTATTTCAGAATGCATTGCTCTTATTTCTGGGAATGGGGTTGGAATAGGTATTACATCATTATCTAAATTTCCATTTTCGCTAAAAGTTATTGATGGACCTGTATCACTTAATGCTTTTCCTGAAGGTGTTTTGGCTCCGGCAGGAACGGCTGCAAACATCAAAGCTGCTGTTACTCCAAACCGTACTGTTGTTTGGATCTGGTTTTTCTTCTCTTCAAAAAATGAGTTTACTGCTTCTTTCCCTCTCTTTAATGAGGATTGGATAGTGTCCGGAATCTTGTCAAAAAAAGTTCGCATAAAATAAAATGGATAATTAACAATGACTTAGTAGTGCATTAAAAAGTAAAAGTCAATATTTTTTTGATCTTTTTTTATTTCTTATTATTTATACTGTTCCGAAATATTACAAACGACAAAATAATCACTAATCAGCAGTTTGTATTATTTTGCTGTTATTAATGATTTTTTTATTTAGTGATTGGTATTTGTTTTTCAAAACTAAATTATAAGTTGGAAATTGTTATGTCAATGTTTTTTTAAATCTCAATCTCAAAGTGACTAATAAATCAGCCTTCGTCGTCCATGAAAATCGCAAAAACTACAACTTTAGTTTTTTTTACTGGTACGTCATTGGAGTAATTACCAATAATGGAATATTGACTTGTGTATATTTGTGTGTACAAAATATGTATGACATTAGAAAAATTTCGAATTCCTAGTTTTAGTACGGTTGCATTGGTGATGCAAGTGGTTTCATCAGCATCCGCTCAAGCTAAAGAACTTGATAACAATAATTCTAATCCATTTTATTATCTGATAAACAAAACTCAAAGTCAAGTGGAGGCAATAATATCTACACCAGATCATAAATATAAGCTGGTGTGGAAAAATGGAAGAGTCCAATATTCTCGTTATTCTTTGGATACAGATATTGAATTTGGATATTTTCCGGAATCCTTACCTTCATTAAGTGATATTCAAAATGATCCTGAAAAATATATACTAAGAACACTCTTGCTTCACGAAACTTCTTTTGTGGAATCCAATTATTATGAAAGCTTAATAATCACACCCATATTTAAAAAATTACGCGAAAGAGATTTTGAAGGATTAAAAAAACTAGGAGATAGATTATATAATGACGCAAAATCTAGAGGTTTAAAATACAAAAAAATGCTAGCTATTACTTTTATAGATATTGCTCAACAAACTGGATTTGAGATTTATACTACAAGAGTATCTCGATTGATAAGTGAAATATTGGCAGATCCAAATCTTTCTCCTGAGCATAAAGAAATTATACTTAAAATTAAAGCACGAGCTTTAGGGGGGGGAGCAAAATAATGAACAATTTGTATTCAGCAATTGACTTCATGAAAATCAAGCAAAGAGCGATCAATACTATCATGTTTGCACTTCGACCTTAATGGCACTTTTCCCGAGGGTTTGATCTCACATCGTCTGTCGGTCGAAGCTCGTAGAGTGAAGACAGATGAAGTGCCAAAAATTCAATCCCTTATATCGTGCTGAATATACAACAATTTTATCTCAAAAATTTATTTAGGGTTCTGGAAAAAAATAAAATACCCAGGTTTGATAGGATTTTTGCTTCGTATTCGAAGAAGGAAAGTTGAGTCATATTGGTAATATGTCGAAACTTTGCTGACGACCTGTCCGCCGAAGCTTATTTCATACTGGACGTATAGCGAAGGAGGAAGAACACGAACAAAAAGACATCAAAATGGGGAGGTTATTTTTTTCTAGATCTCTTAGTAAGAGTCCCTGGGGTATCCCAAATAGAAGATGCTTTTGATGGAATTGCTGTTTCTGTTTTTCTTCTTGATGATTTTGGAGCATCGATAATTTTATCTATGTCTGCAATAAAATTACTTAATTTATTAATAATTGATTTTGCCATCCCCAAATAATTAGCATCTTCTTTGGCTTTATTTGCTTTATCTCTTATTGTTTTTAATTCTTTTTTATCTTCTTTGGACACATCTCTTCCAAGAAGACCTTTTTTAAAATCATTCCAAGCCTTCTGTCCTTCCTGTGTTCCTAGGCTCCTAATACTCTCCACGCTGCCAAAAAACGAATCAGCTGTTGCAATCCAATCATGTGATTTAATTTGCTCCATTGTTTTTGCATCACTCATTACACCTTTTCTTGAATCAACAATCATAACTCCATCTGCATCTCTATTCCCAATTTCTGCTCCTTGATTTAAAGCCTCCATGATACTAGTCTGTTCCATCTCATCAATTGCCTTATAAGCTTCATCATCAATCTGTTCTTTTGATTTTTCTGACGATTGAACTGTTTCCGTATCAGTACTCATAACCTCTTTATACAAGAAGTTCTTATGATAATCATTTTTTGTTGTGTAATTTAAGTTTTTCATTTTTTATAAGTTATCTATTTCTTTTAATATGCTTTCAAATTCTCCTGCCTCCAATGCTCGATCTTTTTCTTCTTCTTTGTGAATATCATGCACAATATTTATCCTAATTTTTGCCTTCTTCATGACTTTTCCCAGTTTTACTTCATTTAATACAATTTTTCCTGTTTCATTTTTAACTTTTTCTCTTTGTGTGTTTGCTTTTTCCATAGCACCTATAATGCTTTCAATTTGTATTTCGGACAGAGAGTTTATTCTCAATAAAACTTTAGATCTTAATCCTCCCATATCATTGTCTCTTTGATGAATCAGTTGCAAAAGGTACTCTTTTCGTGTCATTTCAGATCATTTTATCACAAAAAGATCAAAAAAACAACCTAAATCTTCGCAATAGGAGCTACAGATGCTACTATCTTCTTCATTCCCTTTCCTGCAAATGCCACTGTTAATACATCTCCATTAATTAGGATAATAGTCCCCTCCCCCCATTCTGAATGACTCACTCGATCTGATATTGCAAATCCTGTGTCGTTTTTAGCCATTCCAAAAATTGCTTCAGATTTAGTTTTTGGTTCTCGAAATGGATCGGGACCTTTGGTTTTTATGGATTTCGGAATTCTGGATTCATTTCCTCGATGTGAATACATTGAATCAGAAGTGCCTCCAAACGATGTTCGTTCTGTGCATTTATCACTAAGCTCTGATAAAAATGTAGATGGAGCGGAATAGTCGGTTTTCCCAAAAAGCATTCTCTGTCGAGCATGTAGAATAGTACATTTTTTTTCTGTACGTGTGAGTGCTACATAGGCCAATCTGCGTTCTTCTTCCATGCTGTCTCGAGCCATTTGTGAGTTTGCACTTGGAAAAATCCCCTCCTCCCATCCTGGCAGAAATACTATTGGAAATTCCAATCCTTTAGAGGCATGCATAGTCATCATGGTTAGCGAATCTGCTGCTGGATTATGATTATCGATGTCTGATATTAGTGCAACTCCTTCAAGAAATGCGGCTAATGGATTTTCAGCCATGTCATATTTTGCTGCTACGGAAAATAACTCTTTTACGTTTTGTTGTCGTGCTTCTCCTTCAGTTGTTCCATCGTCTAAGTATTCCATAAATTTTGTATCTTTAACAACCTTACTTAATAAAACCGAAATAGGTTCCGCGGCTTTTTCATTATTTTCTGTTTTTTCATTTATTTCATCATCAACAAGTTTTATATTTGCGGCTTTTCTAAAATTATCAATCAGTGTTTTGAATTCGCGTAGTACTAATTTTTTACTGGCTGGTAATTCTGTAATTTCGTCGATTGCTGTTAATACTTCAAAACATGACATTGAGTAGTTTTCTGCGTATTTACGCAGAATATCAATAGATGCTTTTCCTAGTTTCCTGCCTGGAACATTTATAATACGAAGAAATGCGATATCATCTCGTGGATTAAATATTAGTCGTAGATATGCAATAATATCTTTAATCTCTTTTCTATCAAAAAACCGAGTGCCTCCAATAATCTGATATGGGATTTGATGTTTCATCATTGATTCTTCCAGTACACGGGATTGTGCATTCATGCGATAGAGTATTGCCATGTTTTCATAAGAAACCTCCCCCTTGGATTTTAAATCCCGAATCATTTCTGCAATATATCGAGCTTCATCTTTTTCATCAAAAGTCTCTACTACCTTCACTTGTTCTCCAGTTTCGTTTTTCGTCCATAGATTTTTTTCTTTTCCGGTTTCGTTATGACGAATGAGTAGATTGGCATTTTCTAACACATTTTTTGTTGATCTATAGTTCTGTTCTAATTTTACCACATTTGCTTTTGGGAAATCTTTTTCAAAATCCAGAATGTTTCGGAAGTCAGCTCCCCGAAAGGCATAAATAGACTGGTGATCATCTCCTACTACACAGAGGTTTTGATGGCTATCTGATAAAAGTCGAATAAACCGATATTGGGCGAAATTCGTATCCTGATACTCGTCTACCAATAATTGCTGCCATCGATTCTTATATTTTTCCAACACCTTTGGACATTGTTCATAGAGCTCTACTGTTTTTTGTAACAAATCATCAAAGTCCAGTGCGTTATGTTCAATTAGTTTTTTTTGATAGATTGGGTAAAGCTCTTTTACTACTTTTACAAATCTATTATCTTCTACCTCATCGGTATATTTAATCGGTGTTATTAGTTGATTTTTTGCACTAGAAATATGTGACATAATTGCATTTAATTTGTACTCTTTTTCGTCTATCCCACGATCTTTCATTATAATTTTCATAAGATTCTTTTGATCTGAGGTATCGAAAATTACAAAATTTGAAGTTAGTCCTATTTGCATTGCTTCTATATCTGTACGCAAAATACGGACACATATGGAATGAAATGTGCCGACTGCTGGTATTTGTTTTCGACCTTCCTGAAAGTTCGAATTTGAGTACTCACCTAACAATTTCTCAATTCGTCCCTGCATTTCTTTAGCTGCTTTGTTTGTAAAAGTAACTGCCAATATTTCTGATGGTCCGGTCCCATTGGCTATTAAATTTGCAATCCTATGTGTCAGTACTTTTGTTTTTCCACTTCCGGCACCAGCTAATACGAGGAGTGGTCCTGAGAGGATTTCTACGGCTTTTTTTTGGCTGGGATTAAGTGAATCGAGTAGGTGAGAATTGGTCATAATGCTAGTATTTAAATTTACCAACAGACCATACTCAAAATATTATTTTTTCAAACCATTATCTTGTTCATTTTTTCAATAACTGCTGTCATCTTCTCATTTGAGGTTAAGGTTTAACAAAAAAATAAAACACCAGGTGAGTGCTCACTGTGGTAATAAATGTACATATGAAAAGGATAGATGAGGTTTCGACATCTGCAAGAATGTGCCAA
>CAZQFO010000104.1:0-6936 GCA_964592695.1 uncultured Candidatus Peribacteria bacterium | reverse complement strand
GTGGTTAGGACGCCAGGTTTTCATCCTGGTAACAGGGGTTCGATTCCCCTTGGCGATACCAACCGAAAATACCCCCCTCCTGAACGAGGAGTTATACTAGTCACAGACTGGCTTCTTTGGGGTTCTACCGTCAAATCTGCGACTTTTTCCAAGTCTCGAAACAACAAATACGTTTGTTCCACTTGTAGATTGAGTTTGCCGTCTAAAAAGATGAAGTTCGATCCAATCTGAGAGAATATGAATTTCTTTTCCTTAATGCTTCCGTTTCGGAATCTTTCTTGTATCCCCTGAACAAATCCCAGTTCCTTTTCAGCCTTCTCTATCCAGTCATCTCGTCTTTTCTCAGCAGACTCCAATCCTGACTTCGACTGTTTGATCTCCAAATCAATTTCCTTTTTTCGGACAAGAAACTCTTCTTGTGTGAGCTCTCTTTCTATCCTCATCTCCACAAGACGTTTCAGCTTTTCTTCTGCATGGTTGTAATGCTTTTGAAAGGTCTTCGTGTCTTGAGCTTTATCATTGAACTGAACTTCGTTCTCAAACTTCAACCATTTCACTGCCCATTCCTCGAAGTCTGGATCAATCTCAATGGAAGAAAGGATGGATAAGACTTCCTCCTCAATATTATTATCCCGTATACACGCCTGAGTGCACTTATTTCCGTCTTTAAGCTTCTTTTTGGTGCAACGGTAGTATTTGTACCAATTTCCATTAGAAATGTCCTTCTTCGTGATCTGGTGACCACATTTTCTGCAGGGATGCGGATTTTTAGAAGTCTGTGGGCATCGGCATTTGGAACAAAAATATTTCACCTTTTCCTCGGCCGTGATCGCACTGTCACATTCTCCACACTTGATGAATCCTGTGAGTGGAAATTCATAACTGGTTTCGCCTTTCCGTCCTTCTCTTCGCAATAATTCATTCGCTTTTTCGTGTTCTACCTGAGTGACCATGGCCTGATGTGTTCCCCAATTTTCGTTATTCCCTTTTTTTACCCACCCATAATAGAAGGGATTCTTGAAGATTTTATAAAGTCCTGAGACAGTTAATCCGCCACCGTCCATCTTCTTTCGTTTCACGGTTCGGAAGCCCCACTGTTCATTCGCAACCTTGCAAATGGCAGGAACAGAGTACGTTCCCTTTAGATACAGATCCCACATCTTCCGAACCAAATGGAATCGTTCCGGATCAGGAATGACGGTTTTGTTTATTACATCATTCAGGTAACCACAGGGAGCCACCGCACAATGCCCACCCTGTTCTACTTTTGTTTTATTTCCTCGCTTAACATTTCTGGATAAATCGATGCTGAACTGATTTGCCATTCCCAACTCTACTGTCAGGGGGAGCATATTATCACTTGGGGTAAATCGAGTATAACGAGTCTGAATAACCTGAAGCATTCCGACCTGCAAAGCATGAATAATTTTACCACCCTCATCCATGTTTCGAGCGAGTCTATCCGCCTTCCAAGTCAGGATTCCACTAATTTCTTTATTCGTTACCATATCCATCATGATCATGTAATTGTCCCTGTTGTTCGGCGTATGAGCGGATGCCTCATCCTCAAAAACCCGAACAATCTTCAGCCCATGATCTTTGGCATATTGCATCATCTCATTTTTTTGAGATTCAATTGAGAGTACTTGTTTTCCCTCATCCTCACTTGATTTACGAAGATAGAGAGCCAGCGGAAGCCGTGATAAATCGTCATTCATTATTTATTGGGTTCATATTAAATTTTGGAATTTTTCATTTTCTAAACAGGATTACCCCATTAGTAGCGCGCCTCAAGATTATTTACAAAATGTTTTTGAATTAGCTACCTTTTTCATCCAACAAGAAGATGGTTAAAATGGGAGCTCGTCTTCTATACCTTCGTTTTTATCTTTATCATCATCCTTCTTTGGATCAGGAGCTTTCTTTGAGATTGTTGTTCCGAAAGTTTTGGCCACATATTCAGGCGTTGCTACTTCGCTTTTATCCTCTTCTTTTTGGGAATCATTTGAAGAATAATCTTCAAAAGGAGGGACATAGTTGTCATAAAATGAGCCCTTGTTGAAATATACCATCTCAAATCCATCCTCAGTGAAATGACGAGTTTTCATTTGATAAAAAATAAACTCGCTTTTTGCACGATCAGTTAATTCTGGCCCAATATTTCGACCGACCTGTAAGACCATGCTGGCATCTTGTGATACCTTTGCACTTCCTCTTAGGTCGTCCAGAGATCTCATTTTTGAATTGCCTTTAGTTCCGGGAGCTTTTTTTCGAAAATGATGCATCACCACAATTGGAAGTTGAGTGTGTTTCACGTAATTAGAGATTTTTTTGCTTGCGTATCGTTCTTCATCAAACTCAAAGCTCTTTGTTGCATCAATCATGTTTAAGTTATCGATAAAGGCTAAATCAATATCTTCAAATAAATCGATGAATTTTAGAACGTTTTCTATGTGTACAGCTTTATCACTCGGGAACCCTGAAGTAATAAGATTTTTATCGGTGGCTAATTCGTGCAACTTCTCTTCGTAGCGCTGTTTTTTTGCAGTCGGATAAATTTCTGATTTGTACTCTTCTAGACTTATTCCCGCATAAGAACGTGCTGTTCGCTCATGGATTTGTTCTGTGGTCATTTCTAGCGTAAGGAAAAGAACCTTGTATCCCAATTTAGCATTTTTTATAGCCATATCATGACTATAAGCTGTTTTCCCTCCGCAAGTTTCCCCCACAAGAACCACATACTCTCCGTTTTTCATAGGAACCATTTTTTCATCGAGCCTTGGAGTTCCCCACGTAAAATTATTTCGCTTTGTTACCTTCTTTTTCGGAACGAAGAGGAGATTGCAATTATTATCTTCAAGCTCCCGAGAAGGTTCCTTTTGAAACGTTTTTTTTGAAAATTTATCTAACGGCAAATGATTAGCAAAATTTTCCTTTAGTATTTTAGCTATATCAGCCTTACTGTGACCGTAGTATTCAAGCCATTGGATTATAGAGGGACCAGCATTACTGCCACTACCAATTTTTCCATCAGTATCAATCCAAGCATTACAAGGTTTTCCATTTACCGCTATGTGCAACCCTCCCGAGCCTTTCCGTTCTTTGAAGGTAAAAGTCTCACCTCGAACCGCAGACGATCCTGACAACTGTTCTAATGCCCATCGACAATCAAATCCTTCCGCAACCGTCCAAATATCCGAACCTGATTTAATCGGCTTTATTCCAGTTGGTGGCATCAATAGAAGTGGTTTTGATTTATCCGGACCAGAAAGTGGATAATTTTTGAGCATCTGTGCTTCCGTAAACATCTCTCCTGTCTCCCATTCGATCTCCACAGGGTAAGGATCTTCTTTGTTGTGCATGTATCCCGGGATTCTCAGAACTCGTGACAAGTCTTTACAGGCATTATCCGCTCCGTAGTAGTGGATCAATCCTTCCTGAATTCTTCGGAAGTTATCAATCGAGCCATCCTTCGCTAAAAAGTAACAGTGTTTGGAATTACGGCTGTCCAAAAAGAAACTTGGCATAAGTGGACCTTCGAAGATCCTTTTGATTTGTTCTTCTTTATCGATTCCATCAATTTCGAAGAACCAAGCGTTGACGCCCGTACATTCGCTTTGTTTGCGAACTTTCGGGAAACGGTTGGGGGAGAAGAATATTCCAGCTCCCTTTTGATTCAGCTCTAAAAGCTTTTCCATTGTGTAGGACTTTGGAGTTCCACAAGTCGTGAGACAGGATCTTTTGCTTTTTTTATCGTCAAAAGTTTGGATATGGAAATCAGGAAAATTTTTCATGAATTCCTTTGTCGATGCCGGTTTTGTTGGTTTCATTATTTTGAGTTAGTAAATTCTAAATATTTGGACTTTCCATATTTTCCTATCATCTCACCAAAGGTGAGAGTTTCACTATCTATTTCAATTTGGGACTTCCCTGCGTTTGCTTTTCCAGCTGCATCAATGATCCATCCCATTGCTTTTGCACTCCAATCAGTCATCTTGTTTCGCCCAACCATCCAATCAATCGATTTGTAGTGGCAAAAGAATATTTTAGCTTGAGAGACATTGCCTCCATTCTTTTCAAAGAACTCAACCACCTGCTCCAGACTGGGTGAGCCTAAAAAATCCCCCTCGGTCTTCTGTATATTGTTAGTTTTCTTTTGTGTAGTATCTATTGTGGGCATCCGATTGGATGCCAGCTGACTTCCATCTTGATGCCCCTTTTGCTCCAATTCGATGCCACCACTGGCATCGGTTTGGATGCCCCCCTCTGAATCGAAAGTTTCTTCATTTATGCCGTAGCTTTCTCCATTTCTTATTATGGTTTTGTCCTCTAAAAGTTTCTTGAGAATTCGGCTAATGTTGTTCCTCTTTATTCCAGTGAGCTTCGCAAATTGAGAAAGAGAAATCCAATCCTCTTTCTTATTCCAGCCATACGTTTTCCTCAGTATGACCGCAATGATTCTTGATTTCTCACAAACAGTTTTGGATTTGGAGAGGCCTTCCAAAAAGCTAGTCGGAATCTGTACAAAATGATCTGTCATTAGTTTCAGTTAAATTATTAGAAAAGGTTTCATTATATTTTTGTTCAACGGCTTCACAGAGCTCCTGTCCGAATTCTTTGGAGATGGGATGTACACAATCGAGCCCTCCTTTCTTCGGATACACGAGACGCAGTCCTTGTCCGTCCATTCGTGTAAAAATCGCTACGTTTCCCACGTAGAGGGCGTTGTTGAGAATGAAAGAGGCAAATCCGATATGACCGTTATTTGGTTTGATAGGAACGATGTTGACTTCTGAGATGTTCATGGGGTGTTTGATTAGAAAAAATAAGTATTTAAAAATTAGGGCAGGACATTTGTCCGTCTCTGAGATAAAGCAAAAAGTGTAATCAGACGTTGAGCGTGTTCTCTGGTGCTTTCGTCTGAAAGAGTGATTCCGTACTTCTTTTTATAAAGAAGCTTAAATTCTTCGTAGGCTTTGGTTGGGAGATTCATTTGGTATTTTTTACTTTTTGTCTTGGTTTCTATTTTTTGTACGCAAAAACACCTCTGTTTTAGAACAGAGGCAATTGATGAAAAAATAAACGATAAAATGTACACATAAGACTAGATACTGATTTAGTATCGTCTTTGCTTCCGTGTGAAAGGATGGGCGGGGTGAGTAGTTTTAAACAAATCTTCTGCAGACCATTTCTGGTTACGACTCCTGCGTTATTAAATCTTGTTCGACCAAATAGTGCCGCGCCTAAAAATCTTTGTCCAGAGATTTTTTAGTTTTTTAAAAAAACTCATAAAAAACTGGACTTGTTCACTCGCAGCGCGCTATAACTAAATCATGAAAACAAACGCTACACAAAACTATACAAAATTGAGCCCGAAACAACTTCAGGCAATATCGCTTTTGACGGCTATACCAAACACTTACACGAGCCTTGATGAGGTCTCAAAAAAGGTCGGAGTGTGTAGGAAGACGCTTTATAACTGGTTTGAGGAGGATGACTTCAATGAGACACTGCAAAAAGAAACGGATAACAACTTCCGAAAGTACAGTGCGGCGGTTCGTTCTGCCCATCTGAAGGGAATTCTTGAGGATCGAAATCCTCGGTTGATTCAGCTGTATTATGAGCGTGTAGAAGGTTGGATCCCTCGGCAAACAGAAACGAGTGACGAAGATAAAGTTATCGTTAATTTTATGGGAACGCCCTCACCTTTTATTGAGGGGGCAAATAAGTACGAAACACCAGGTTATTAGGAAAATGGAATAATTTCGGACATTTTTGTACGAAAACCTTTCTCATGCGGTTTACAGTTTTTTTTTACAGAAATTACGTTTCAAAATTTCATAAAACTCGAATTCTATTATCATGAAATCTTCACAATCACAGGACAAAATTACCACAAATAAGCAGAGGTGTATCAAAATGAATGCATTATTTGATTCGGATTTAACACAAAGAAAGGACGATATTTGGAGAAAACAACAGAAGTGGGTTCGTGATTTCTGCAGAGAAAAAACACCTGAAGTTTTAGAATGTCTGTATGAATCCACACAGGTAATCAACAAGATGACAGGGAAAAAAGATTCCAGAGCGCTCAAATTGTGGACGAAGTACAAGAATATTTTAGACTGAGAGAGTACCAAACAACAGTCTTCTCGTGAAAATTAAAACGGGATTAAGTTTGAAAAACCGCTAAGGAATCGGCAATAATCAAATATCAAAATCTAATTACACCTTTCCTGCATTGAGATAGTCTGCGCTTCGAATTCCCGAAAAAAAGTCTAAAAAAAGTTGATTTTTCTAAAACCGCCCAATCATTTTGGGTGGATATTTTAGTATTTTTTAACTTTTTTTATCATGTCTGATTCAAATCTTTCTATTCGTTCCCTGCTCTGCAAAGAAGTAGATACACACTTCCAAAAGTTTAAAAACTGCCTCACCAAGCCACAATACGGCAATAGCAAAGAAATGGCACTTGGACTTCTGGAAACAGGAAGTATCTATCTGTCTCACATCGGCAAGAAAGTAGCCAAAGAATTAGCTCCTAGAGACAACACCGAACGGTACTCTCGCTCACTTCAAGGAATGGATGTGGAAGCTCTGTCTCTCCAACACCTGCGGTCCATCTGTCGAAATCCATTCCCGATAGAGCAGGAATACAACGCCCCTGTACTGCTGATCCCCGATGGAGGAGACCTCCAGAAACCAAATGGCAGAAAGATGGAGAATTCTTGTCCGACGATCGATGGCTCAAAAGGACACAAAACGGGATATGGGTATCCCACAATCGGACTGGTGGCTTATGGAACAAAATCCAAGGAAACGAAGCCGTTGGCACATCATGTTTATTCCACGAATGATTCTGGACCGTGGATGGAGCAAAAGTATCCCCCCAAAAAATCAATGTAATCTTACGATGCCATGGCCGATTGTCGTCGA
>CAZQFO010000103.1:0-6943 GCA_964592695.1 uncultured Candidatus Peribacteria bacterium | reverse complement strand
TTTGACCGATAAAAACTTTACTTCTCATGAAAATTTAAACCGGACACTCATGAAATTTATTTATTGAATTCGTTTCGTTCATCTTCTGAAAGAACTTGTTGAATTCTACTTTTTAGATTTTTTTTTGCTTCTAATTTTGTGTTTTCTTTGAGAAGTTCTTTTATTAGAAAGATCAATTCTACTCTTGAGTCAGAATTTATTTGAAATGATTCCTTATCAATTTCAATCAGGATAGATTCAACTTTTGCAATATATTCAAAACTTCCTCCTTGCAATTTTCTCAAGCTTTCATTTTGATCTAATAAGTCATTTAGTATATCGGAATTTCAATCTTCTTCGTAAACCCTGTAGATGCAGCAGTATTGCAACTGCTAAGGAGTTGCACTAATAGATTAGCATTGCTGAAATCTTAGATTTCAATCTTTCGCCGTTAGGCTATTGTTCATACATTTTCAATTTCTTCAATAGGGTAGTCAAATCCAGATTCCAAAAATGCGAGTGCATCATTAGCTCTTTCTTTGATGGTTTTTTGGTGATATCAATTTTCATGTTATCTTTATCTTTAACATTTTTATTATTTCCACTCGATTTGATCCCACATCGTTTTAGGGAGATCGATGTCTTCATCTTTTATTAGACTTCGAGTAAGGATGATTTTCTCTATTTTTTTCAGATTTGGTGCTCGAAAAGTTGTAGCACGACTGATATTCAACATCCCTACTGATTGCAAATTGTTGGCTTCAAAGGTTACGGCACTTTCTGCACCTAAAAACGATTCTACTGATTGTAGAGCGTTAGCTTTAAAAGTTTTGACACTTCCCGCAAACAAACTCGCTCCTACTGATTGTAGAGCATTAGCTTTAAAGGTTGTGGTTCTCATAGCCTGTAAACTACCTCCTACTGATTGTAAAGCATTAGCTTCAAAAATTTTGGCACTTTTAGGCCGCAAAATCTTTCCCACCGAAAGTAGAGCATTAGCTTTAAATGACGGAGCACTGTCAGCGTGTAAATCAACTCCTACTAATTGTAAAGCATTAGCTTCAAAAATTATGGCACTGTTAGTCTGCAAATTCTTTCCCACCGACAGAAGGGCATTAGCTTTAAATGACGTAGCATTGCTAGTATCTAAATCCCCTCCAACTGATTGTAGAGTGTTAGTTTCGAAAGTTTTGGTACTGTTAGCATTTAAATCATTTCCTACTGATTGCAGTGCATTAGCTTCAAAAATTATAGCACTGCTGGCATCTAAATCATTTCCTACTGATTGTAGTGCATTTATTTCAAATATTGTGGCTTGGTAGGCCTCCAAATACATTTCTGCTAATTGCAGAGAATTAGCCTTAAAAGTTTTGGCATGGTAGGCAGTAAGATTTCCTTTTATCGATTGCAATTTTGAATAGAATATAACTTCACTTCGATCTTCAATGGAATCCTTCCATCTCGTTAGTTGATTTTTTATAGATGGAGCAATATCTGTTAGATTAGCTTTTAATCCTTTTATTTGAGATAGTTTTTTTATTGTATTCAATGTTATATCTGGACTGGCGTTATAAATTTCATGTCCTAGATGGACTTTTGTGTTTGAATCTAACTTATTTAAATTCTCAATCACTTGAGACTTTTTACATTCATAGATTTTCACATAGTCTTCTTTTTGGTTTCTGTTATTCTTGATTTTCGAAATCCTTGGATCAGGTTTATTTCCAAATCCATCAATTTTGGTATTTATTTCGTACAGAAATTTTAGATCATTCTGTGTGAGGTCTGTACCTATTTGAGTTTTTTGATCAATTGTTGTTAATCGTTTCATGTCGGCCACTTTTTTCTGGTACTTATCTCCATCAGGAAATGTTTTTAACTTATTATTCACTACCGATCCAATGTATGAATCAATATTTTGTTCATATGCCATTCCTCGAACTTCAACAATAGATCCTGATTGTATTCGAATGATTGTACGAGGAATCGTAGCTTCTCCTTTTTTATCATGAGAATAATATACATAAAAGTCACAGGTTTTTAGTTGAAATTCAGCAGTTTCTGTATACCATCTGTCTTCGTATTCCTGTAGAGATTCTGTAAGTGTGCGATGATTTGATCCCTGTGGATATTTAATCCATTTGCCTGTAGTATTTTCTAATTCATTGACACTTTTTTGGCTTATTATTTCTTGGGTCTGATATGGATAATTTTCGATCACGTCATTCAGTTTTTGAGACAGTTCTTTATCAGTTTGCTTTTGGATTTGATTAGCTGCAAAAACTGATTCTGAATTCGCATGTAGATTAGATTTTTTGGACATTTTTAATAATTACACTATTGCATCTTGATTATTATTCTTTAAATGTCAAGTTGAAATCCCCAAAAAAACACTGTAGAGTTCAGATGATGTAATTATATTTCTATG
This sequence comes from uncultured Candidatus Peribacteria bacterium, assembly GCA_964592695.1. GTDB lineage: Bacteria > Patescibacteriota > Gracilibacteria > UBA4473 > UBA4473 > CAZQFO01. Next base: position 4,536 of record CAZQFO010000103.1, on the reverse strand, counting down.
CCAACAACTCAAACTGCTACCGTTACAGATATAAAAGGAAGTGCTATTGCCATTCCTTGGGTAACTCAACAGATAAAAGTCGATCCGGAAAAAACCTATACGATCACTGTTCGAATTGAAACAAAAGTAGAAAACGATGAGGATATGCCTTCTGAAGATAGGATTCGCCCGGAGTTTATTGAAGAAATAGAACAACGTTCTAAAAAATATAAACAAGAAAATTCAGTGATATGCAAAACAGACAAAGATATAGAAAATTACTTTAATCAGCTTATCAATGAATAATTTAAATGTTGAATTTACTGAGGATTTTAATAGAGATCTCAAAAAATTAAAAAAAAAGAAAGAGCTTATGCAAAGACTAAACAGTAAAATAATAGAAATTCAAAAGAATCCTTATCATTACAAGATACTCAGAAACGTGCTTAAAAATCGCAGACGAACGCATATTGATTCATTCGTCTTAACTTTTGAAGTAAAAGAAAAAGAAAGCATAATTGCTTTTCATTCCTTTCAACATCACGATGATGTCTATTCATAAATTCCCTGTTACCTGCTCCTTGTCACATATTTCCATGAAAAAAATCACCCTCAACCACATCACAAAAGTCGAAGGTCACGCAGAAGTGGATATTTCGATCAAAAATGGAAAAGTTGTGCATTGTCATGTCCATTCTGTAGAAGGGGTGAGGCATTTTGAAAGTATTATAAAGGGGCGGAAGTATGATGAAGTGTCGCTTATCACTTCACGAATATGTGGAATTTGTTCTTGTGGGCACACGATCTGTTCGATCAAAGCGATCGAGAATGCTTTTGGAATGGAACCGAGTTTACAGACAAAATTATTGCGTGAGCTAATCACTATAGGTGAACGAATTAGAAGTCACGCTTCACATATTTATTTTTTCGCTCTTCCTGATTATTTGGGATATGGAAGTGCTATCGCAATGGCAAAAGAATATCAACAAGAAATCAAAGATTGTCTGGAGATTGTGAGAGTGGGAAATGAGTTGATTAAGTTGGTTGGGGGGAGAGATATGCATCCTTTTGTGTCGACAGTAGGAGGGATGACAAAAGTTCAGCCCAAAGAAAAATATGATAAAGTTTTGTTCGAGTTAAAAAAAATAATTCCAATGGTAGAAAATACTATCGAATTATTTGCTAAACTCCCCTACCCTAGATATCAAAATAATGATTCAGTTTTTATTTCTCTAGATAACGATGTATCGTTTTCATTACATACTGGTGATATTATTTCAAATACAGGATTAAGATTTCCTCAGGAAAAATATAAGGAGTTTCTGAAAGAACATTTTCATGTGAAATCTACAGCAAAATTTGCAACGATTAAAGGAAAAGAGTTTATGACGGGAGCGTTAGCTCGGATAAATAACTCGTTTGATCGGATGAGTGATCGAACCAGGGCTTTGATTCTCAAGTATGATATCCAACTCCCCTCTTCTAATTTGTTTCTGAATAATGTGGCTCAGGCATTAGAGATATTGCACTGGTTAGAGCGAGCCATTGATATCATTGAGCATAAAATCTTCATTCCGGAAAAGTTAGAGCAACCGAAATTGTCAGGGAAGAAATTATATCATGGGATTGCTGCAATTGAAGTACCGAGAGGGATTCTTTTTCATGACTATAAATTTGATGTTAATGGTATTTTGAAAAAGGCTAATATAATAACGCCTACGGTACAGAATTTGGCTGAGATGGAATTTAGTGTTCGCACATATCTTAATCAGATATTGGAGATTGAACCAGATAAGACGAAGGAAGAATTGCAATTGGAGATAGAAAAAATGATTCGGGCTTTTGATCCGTGTTTTTCTTGTTCTACGCATTTTTTGAAGGTGAATTGGAAAAATGTTTGATTGTATGTGTAATTTTATGTGTGGTAGTGGGATAATTGTTTATAGATTATAAGTTTCAGAACTACTTATGAAACTTCCCGCCCCCATCAATTTCCAATGCTCGGTAGATCTGCTCACATGCCATTAATCGAAAGAGGTTTCGAGTCCATACCATTTTTCCAAATCGAAATTTGATATTAGCACGGTATTTAATTGAAGTATCTAGTCCATGTGTTCCTCCGATAACAAATACTATGGATTTATTTTCTACAATTTGATTTTTTAGCCATGATGAAAACTCCTGAGAGTTTTTTTCTTGACCATGTTCGTCGAAAGCAATGACATAATCTTGATTATTTATCTTACTTAAAAATGATTCTGCTTCTGCTTTTTTTGCTTTATTTGCATCTTTTATTCCTGCTTGAGGGATGGCAATCAATTGTATTTTTTCTCGAAAATTGATTCGTTTGATTAACTCGTTTTCACGATCAGTGATTTCGTTTTTTTTTCCGAAGAAGTAGAGGCTTAGTTTCATCTCTAGTTTGTTGGTGCACCAAGCGGGACAAATACAGGAACTTTTGAACCTGACCTCCCAGACTATAGAAAGAGGTTCATCCGCATGGCTAACAGTATCAGGAATCACAATCTAGAAGATCAGATCCAATCACTTTATAAAGAACTATTTCCCAAAAAGAGTGGGAACAAGCGGATTGTATTAAAATAATTTTATCAAGCAAGACAAAGATAAACTTTATGATTCTTTTTTATCCACGAAGGCTGCAACATTTTTATGGAATCGGATTATGTGGCTGAGAAACTCAGAGCGTTCCATGCCTAATTTCTTGCGAGTTTTTTCAAAGTACTCGGCTTCATTGCCTGAAATATAGGCGTGAAATCGTAGCTTGTTTTCGACTGGAGGTCTGCCCATTTTTTAATTTTTAAGTGGTAGAAAAATATATTTTCGGATAAAGAGAGTCAAGAGATTAGCCGATATGAGCAGGTGTTTTCGGAGGAACTTCCAGAGCCACGTACCTGCAATAATCGTAGCCTTGGGTGTCCACCAGAAAGGAGCAATCTGTTTGAGAGCTTCGTACCTCAATAAATCGGCTGAGACTCCTTAACTCGGGGTGGTCTCGTTGTATTCTCCCAGAGTCCTCTCGGAGCATTTTGGTGCATCGTTTAGCAAGGTCGGAGTCAGCCAGAAAGCCTGAAGCAACGTCTTCAAATTCGTTTACCGGAAGTAACACTCTTCGAGTCACCAGAATTTCTGCGACATCAACGTTTCGAGTTTTGTAGTGTTCAAATATTTCTCGGAGATCAGACATATCTTTTGGTTTTCGAGCCACATAGACAGTCGTTTGTCGGGGATCGGTAGATAGAATTTTCATGCAATAGGGGGATTAATTAAGAAGTGTGTCTTTTTACGTCTTTTTCGAGTTTTGCTAGAAGTTCAGGGAAAGAGTTAGCCTTGATAACCTCAAATGTCTCTTTCTGGGTTTCAAATTCCAGAATCCATCCAATAAGAGAGATATGAGCGATTTGAAGCAAGCCACATAATTCCGTAGAAATAAAGACACAATCAGCATGAGGAGTAACATGGATTTCTCCCACAATTTCCGAGAGGATTTCTAGATCTACATAGGTCAAAGGCAGACAAAAATGATCTAAATTGAATGAGTTAATTTTCATCAAAAAGTTTGTTAAGAAATAAGATTAAAGCACTCCAAAAGGAGCTTCCTGCCTCAAAATTCTTTTGCTTTTAGCATGGTTGTTCGCTAAAATTGGAGTACACCAAATAAGAGTTTGAGGGGAAAGTTTATTTCTGCAGATTCTTTTCCGGAAAAGGTTTTTCACAGTTCGATTCAAGAGTCAGATTTGGGGGGCAGAGCATAAGCGGATAATAATCGCAGGCTTCAAACCAACACCAGAGGGACAAGAAACGAACAAGAAAGAGCAGTGAGTCGAGGGATCAAGGCAAGCCTCCATTCAACGACAGCCAGAGCCTACCATACAAAAACACAAAAGTCAAATAAATCTGCCACCAGAAACAGCAAGGCAAGTCTTTCATAGAGCAGAATAAGCTAATAAGACCGCCACAACAAAATAAGCAAAATCAACAACGAACAATACCCCAGAAGAAGAGAAAGCAAAGCCAAAATAGTAGAACAACCTATTCCTTATTCTTTTAGGTAGTTTTTAACCTGCATCAGAAACAGCAAATTCAGAAAAGCACCTGCAAGAACCAGAAGCAGAATAGATATAGCATTAGCAGAACTAGAGGTGGTAGCACCTACAGGATAAAAATAAGGAACAACAACTGAACCAATCAGAAATCCAGAATAGAACGAACTAGAAACAGCATGGCACGTGGAGATTAATCAAGCTGTACCAAGAATCCACAAACAAATCCCTCGGATACCAGAATCAGAGCAAAAAGAGAGCCATCATCAATATTTCCACCTCAAACGACAGCAGATAGTAGCAGAAGAACAAATCATGCCATTTGTTCGCCCTGTGTCGCATGATTAAAGTTTATTGGAAGCTGAGTACCAAAGAGGAAACAAGTATCAGCGTTCAAAGCGTTTGCCACCTTTTTGAACGAATCAGCCTTTTTGCTCGTATTAGTAGTACAGGAGCTACTTAACACAACAGGCGTAGTACAATCCTATGCAGAGCG
>CAZQFO010000102.1:0-6962 GCA_964592695.1 uncultured Candidatus Peribacteria bacterium | reverse complement strand
CATTTTTGAATTATTTTTTAGGCACTACATTTGGCGGATAATACTTTGGTAAATTGTCAATAGGTAGTTCTTTTTAATCTCTCACTAGCATTTGAGTGTTTTGTGATTTTTTTGAAATTTAACATCTTCCTATTCTACAAATATATTTCAAAAAATCAAACCTTTTTCTGGGCCATTCTCGATTAGGCACTACATTTGCAAAACAAGAAATACACCCCCCTATGAAAGCACTCTCCTGCGATTTTGAACCCCAAAATTTGTCAAGTTTGACAAATCCTTTGTCGAACTTGGGTTGAGACAGGCTTCGGAGCATTATACAAATTTCAAATTTCAAAAGCGGCGGAGTATAGATATGAAAATGGAGACACGCAGAAAGAGCTTTTGGCTCGAGGAAGGTATTTACTATTCAAATCAAGTGGCAACTGGTCAGAACGACAAAAAGAACGAGCTACGATTCTCTTTCGAGAATTTCCAAAACTACACGAAGCATACAAGCTGGCTATGCACTTTCGAGGAATTTATCATTTCAATCGTGGGATAACAAACATTAGTAGTTATAAATGATGATAGTTTAATCTGTTTAAACCTGTGTAAGCTTACTTTTAATCACTAGGTGTTTAAGGGATCTAGAAAAAAATAACCTCCTCATTTTGATGTCTTTTTGTTCGTCTTTTTCCTCCTTCGCTATACGTCCAGTATGAAATAAGCTTCGGCGGACAGGTCGTCAGCAAAGTTTCGACATATTACCAATATGACTCAACTTTCCTTCCTCGAATACGAAGCAAAAATTCTATCAAACCTGGGTATTTTATTTTTTTCCAGAACCCTAATGTTATCATTTTCCTTTATTTTTTGGTTTTGGATGAAATCTTAATTCATAATCCTCTAAAATTATCATCGCTCCCGAAAGATGATAATCAGGATTGGATTTAATCTTTTTCATCTGAATTTTTTTTAGAATTTTTTCACAAAAAAAATTCGTATTATAATACGAATTTCTTTTATCATACTGGCTATTTACCTTTATTTTATCAGGATTATGAGGATGTCGGAATGAATAATTACACCTCTGTATCCAATTTTTGTTCGCGAGCATGAATCTTGTCCAATAATCATTAATATCATACAACGGTTGATTACATGAAAACAAATTAGCTGCATATTTATCCTGTTCTCTTATCTCCAAATCAATATCTGAAATAAAATGGTTTGGACAGATTTTTCCTGAGTGGTTGGATTCTGTTGCAATACGTCGAAATATTTTTAACACTACAAAAATAAAAAACCTAGCTGTCCAGATCTGTCCATGTCGAGTGATAATAAAAAAATCAATATCTGACTTTTTCGTAGCATGCCCCTGTGCTAAAGAGCCTGAAAGAAATATTGCACGAACACCAGGACAATGACGAAGAATTGCTGACCAAAACCTAGCTCTTTTGAGGTATTTTTCTTGAATAGTCATGTGCAAGATATATTATACTGCGCTGCTTTTGAATTTTGAAATTTGTATAATGCTTCAGTCTTCGCTCTAAGAGCTACGACCGACAGTCCGAAGCCTGTCTCAATTGAATCATAGATTGAAGATTTAACAAAAGCTATGGCCCGTCCGCCGTAATCCAGACTAGAAAGTACATTCTTTAATCAAGATTTTATATAAAGAAATGCAAGTACATAACTTTTGAACTTTGGAGGGTGGAAGCATAATACTCATAATTTTTAAGGTGTAGGAGTATAGCAGCTTATACTTTTTGCAACTCATACAACTCTCCCATTACTTTAGCGGATTTTTGAGCAAAATCCTTCCCATCCCCAGCATACAAAATTGATCGCCCAACAGGAATCAATACTCCAATACCATCTTTTCTTACCTTTAATACATCTTCAATGTTCCCTCCCTGTGCTCCCACTCCCGGACAAAGAAACCAAGCATGAGGCATTTCTTCTCGAAAAAATTTCAGTGCTTCTGCATTTGTGGCCCCTATTACGGCTCCTACGGCAGATAGGTTATTTTTTTCTGACTGGCTGGTTAGATTCCATTCTTCTACTTTTTCTGCAAGAGCAATAGATATTTCTGTTTTCGCTTGTATCTCTTCAAATGATGGATTTGAGGCATGCACCCAAACAAAGATTCCACGTTTATTTTTTTCACAAACATCGATAAATGGACGAACTCCATCATCTCCACAATACCCACTAATCGTTAAGGCATCTGAACCAAGTGGGCCATCTCCTAGGTAGGCTTCTGCATAGGCTTTTGCTGTGGATCCTATATCTCCTCTTTTTGCATCAGCAATAGTAATCAATTTGAGTTCTTTTGCATCTTTGAGCAATTGTTCCACGATTAATATCCCTTTCGCACCAAATACTTCAAAGAATGCCATATTGATTTTTACACCACAGATTTTATCGGCACAAGCATCCATGACTTGTTTACAAAAAGTATAGATCCCTTCTGGAGTCTTGGATATAAAATCTGGCATCTTTTCTGGATTTGGATCTAGGGAGAGAAGCAAACATGAGTTTTTTTTACGGACAACGGATTCGAGATGGTCGGAAAAATTCATTTTGAAATAAAGAAGAGGTAGTGATTGTTTGAAAATTGGTAAATGATAATTGATAATTTGAGTACATCTATAAATTATTGAAGTTTTCTTGAATAGTTATTATACATAAACATTGTATCATTCTTCCTGACTATCCTCCCTCAAAAGACTTCTAAATTTAAAATATTCTGTTAGCCTTAAGCCTGTAAATTTTCCCAACCATACATTTCCCAATATGGGAAGCAATAGTAGTTCTGGAGTAGCTAGTATGGCATCTTTTACTGATGAGTAATTAAAAATAAAATAACCTAAAAGAGATACAAAAACCGTCTCTACTGCGACAATGATCGCATTTTTCATTCCTTCTTCTGATTGAGCTGAAAGGAATTTTTCTGAGACCGTAGACATTACTAGCATTGGGAAAATTGCCAGGGATAGATTTAGATTTACTTTTAGATAAGCGGCAAATCCCAATACCAGGAAAAAAGAAAGTGCCAGTGCGCTTAATAGTAAGCTCAAACGAGGAATATATAACAGTTCAACTTTTTCAAAAAGAACCCGAATCAGATAACTTACAAATAGTGTTACCAAAAATACGGATAATCCAAACTCAAATCCTAATGCTAAAAATGATAATGAAAGAACGAGTGGAGCGTATACTCCGTACGTCGAAATTCCTACCACTTGTCGAATAAAAGCTGTTAAAAAAGTTAAAAACGGTACTACTAAAAGGAGATATACCACGTTTTGTGTAATTCCTTGAGAAACGAAATAAGTAACCAGTTTAGAGAAGATAAATATGGGATTTGTACGGCTTCTTTCATCAATTTTTAAATATTCGATGGCTCTAGAGCTGAGCGTATTATCGATTTGAGCAGGATTGCTTTTGCGAAAAATTGGATTTAATGCTTCTAGTCTGGTCAAGATAATAAACCTAGGACGAAGTATTTGAAAAAGAGGCTGTGTTAATTTTGCTACTTGATCGATAGAGCCCTCAACCAATTGAACCCACAAAATAGGGCTTAAATCAAATTTATTTTCGGCTGAAAGTTTTTGCCAAACCTGTGCAAAACTTTGTAATCCTGTAACCGAAGATGTGTGAAATATAATCAGCTTGGACTCTCGTATAAACGGTAAATTCTCTTGAATTTTTTGCGTAAATTCTTCTTCTATGGATAGTCCACTTTTATCTCGATCATATGAAATTTCTTTAAGCCATATCCCTTGTTCTGCAGCTTGATTGATTACTTGTGGAATTTCCTCCATTTGATCGGAAATCAAAATTCCCTGTTTTTCGTAAATAAAAACCTCTTTGGTTATTGTTTCTTTTATTTTTCCCTGCTTAACTGTCAATTTTGTGGTGTATTTTCCTGGGGCCTCATATTGATGTGCTACTTTTTTTCCATATTTTATAGATGTTCCGTCTCCGAAATCCCACCAATAGTTTGGCATTCCAAATGCTGTTCGAGATACTAATCGAGTTTCAGATGCGTCAAAAGAACTAATCGTTCCTTCTTTTACAAACTCTTCAGCAATAATTGCCGGAACTAAAGATGCTGTTTCAAGAGTAGTTTTTGGGGTATCAATTTTTTCGTTTTTGTCTGTGTTCTCTACAATTTCTGTTTCGATTGTTTCTTGTGCCCATGTATATGAAACATGTGAGAGAATCACAAATAAGATGGCTATATATTTTTTCATCCAGAGAATTGTGATAAAAATGAGGAAAAAAACAAGACAATAGCAATTTTACTGATCATCTTTTGTTTGAAATAATACAAAAACTTACTATTCTCCAAATCTCTTAAAAATATGGAAGAACTTGTCATTCAGTATGGACTCTACGCAATTGCTTTTTTTCTAATTATTGATGATTTAGGTATTCCATTTCCGACATCAACAATTGTTTTTTCTTCAGCTGTATTAGCGGGGTCAAATCCAGAGATTGATGTTAAACCAATAATAATAATGGCTATATTATTGCCACCTATTGGTAATAACATTTTGTTTTATTGGGGGAAACATGGGGCTCGTACATGGTTAGAAACACATGGTCATAAATTTTTTTTACCTAACAAGCGACTCCAAAAAGCTGAAGTTTTTTTTGGAAAATATGGTGAAAAAACAATTTTTTTGGGATCAATGATAACCACTATTCGTCCTGTGTTATCACTTATTGCGGGGTCTTCAAACATGCATTCAGTTAAATTTTCTTTTTATAACTTCCTCGGAATTTGTATTTGGGCTTGTGGAATTGTTGGGAGTGGGTATTTTTTGGGGGAATCTATTTGGAAAATGGTAAAAGAACATTGGGAAATAACTTTGGGAATCGTTCTGATCATAATGGCTATCCAGATGACAAGACTTCTGAAAAGCGAAAAAAATGATTTGAATAATTAATCTTTTAATGTCGTGTAGCAATAATCAAAATATCTATTTCTTCTTCTTCATGAAAAAAATTCTTCTCGTCGGAAACGGTGGTCGTGAACATGCTATCTGTGATGTACTGGCAAGATCTCGTCATACTCCTGAAATTTATAATTTTGCTACAGCTTTTAATCCTGGGATAAAAAATCTAGCTACTCAAATTGAAGTTGGAAATATTATGGATATGAAAGCTATTCAAAATTATGCCAAAATGGTTCAACCAGATTTTGCAGTTATAGGTCCGGATGATCCGATTGGAGCAGGAGCAGCTGATGCTTTGCTTGAAATTGGAATCAAAAGTTTTGCTCCTTCAAGACAATGTGCTCAACTAGAGAGCTCCAAGAGTTTTACTCGGAACTTGTTAAAAAAATATGGAATCGATGCTTCTCCAGACTTTGCTGTTTTTACTGACAAAACCGATCTAGCAAGTCGACAATTATTTTATGAAAAACATGATGGACAGGTTGTCGTGAAAGCGGATGGTCTATTGGGAGGGAAGGGAGTAATGGTGGCAGGTGATCATTTTAGTGAGTTTGAACCTGCAGAAGAATTTGCACAGGCTTCTATTGAAAAATTTGGTCGAGTGGTACTGGAAGAAAAAATTATAGGAGAAGAATTCTCGTTAATTTCAATAGTAGATGGTGAGATTGTTCTCGATACCCCAGCTATCCAGGATCATAAACGAGCATTTGAAGGTGATATGGGGCCAAACACGGGAGGTATGGGGTGTGTTTCTGATGAAAACAACTCGTTACCTTTTTTGACATCAAAAGATGTAATTGATGCACATGAGATTACTGTTCAAACTATGAAATCTATTTATAAGGAGCTTGGTGAGCGATTTGTTGGGGTGATGTATGGGGGGTTTATGGTAACAAAAAATGGGGTTAAATTGATAGAGTACAATGCTCGATTTGGTGATCCAGAAGCACTGAATATTTTTTCTATTTTGGAAACGGATTTTGTAGATGTTTGTGAAAAATCAATTGAGGGACGGTTGAATGAAATTGGAGAGTTAGAGTTTGCACCACAGGCAACGGTAGTGAAATATCTTTGTCCGGAAGGGTATCCGACTGATTCTATAAAAGGAGTCCCTGTCTCTATATCTCCTGCTCTAAAAAAATCCGAGAATCAAAAAATTTATTATGCTTCTGTGGGAGAAGAAAATGATCAGATTATGTTAAAAGGATCTCGTGCAATTGGGTGTGTAGGTATCGGGGATGATTTAGCGTCTGCAAATAGAGAATGTGAAGACTTGATTTCAAATTTCGATGGTCCGGTTTTTTATCGGAAAGATATTGGAACGGATGATTTGATTCAGCAGAGGGTGGAGCATATGGAGGAGGTGAGAAATGGATAAGTGCCAGTGTATTTAGCTAACTCCTGACTAGCCCCCAAAAGCGGACTTTCTTCATGAGCCTTTTCTGCCAAACGTTCCCAACGATTTTCGGTTGTCTTTTTGGGAGGAACAGATTCGAATGTGACGCATACAAGCGTGGATCGGGATACTCCCATTTGGACCATTCTATCTGGAAGCTCGTCAACGGTAACATTATTTATAACTGTCATCGTTTTTTATTTAACTTTTTTTTGAAAAAAACACAAATTTTTGGAGAACAAAAGCAGGTTTCAGTAGTCCTGTTTCGAATATAAATCCACAGTTTAGATGACAAACACTCAGTTCACGAAGCAAGATATAAACCTAAATATACACTGCACATAATCTCTCCATATCTATAAAAATACATTGTATAAACCAGGTTCAATAGTCCTGATCTGAATATAAATTCACAGTTCAGATGACAAATACTCAGTTCATGAAACAAGATGAACCTGAACATGTAAGGCTATTGAATCTAAATCTATACTATGCCATCTCTCCATCTCTACTGTATAAATTGATAATAAAAAAAGAGACCACAAGATCTCCTTTTTTTAAATCAATCTGTCTGAAGTTAGGGGGACGCCCTCTAATTTGCACAAAATACTTGCGAA